>NZ_CAWMRY010000043.1:0-37499 GCF_963870295.1 Aeromonas sp. ANP5
AAAGTCTCGATTTAATCCAGATAACCGGGCACCACCATACCATCCAGCGATGGATGCACAGGCAGTAATCCCCAGCTATACGGGAATGGAATTACAGTGCGAAGGCACCGGCACTATCGGGATGCTATTCAAAACACCCTGCAGGCACTGCGACTGTAAATAAGGCAAGAGCCCTGTCACTTTCTTACAAAAGTGCGGACTTGGTTCCATGAAGACTTGAGAAAGGCCGACAACATCTGACCCGACTTCCCAATCAATTCCATTTGACCGCCAACACCCGATTTCATCGAGTATTAGTCATTGCCAGCACCCTGCTGGCAACGCCTATTTCAGCCGAGATACCCCCTGTTTGCAAGCCGGATTTGCCAATTTCAGAGGTACCTCACATCTGGCAAATCCAGGTCTAAAAAAGCCTTACGAAAAGAAACGGGTCAGGATCCAGGAGTAGGCCAATCCCCCAAGATAGACCCCGACGATCCCCATTACCCCGGACAAAACGGGAGGCGCCGGGATCGGCAATTTGAGGAAAGAAAACAACAAACCAACTATAAAGCCGGCCACCATCGCCAGTAGCACTTCATTCATATAACCTCCGATTTGACTCATTTTATTATTAGTTTAGATAGGAAAACGGTTGTCACCGCTCCATACGCGAACGCCACGGCAGATGCCGTGGCGTTCGTGTTTATACCCTGTCAGTCAGGCGGCGATTACATGCCGGACAGTGCCAGGAAGAAGCCTGCGATAGTGGCAGACATCAGGTTGGACAGAGAGCCAGCCAGTACGGCTTTCAGACCAAAGCGTGCAATAGTGCCGCGGCGGTTCGGCGCCATGGACCCCAGACCACCCAGCAGGATGGCAACAGAGGAGAGGTTGGCAAAACCACACAGCGCGAAGGAGATGATCGCCTTGGTGTGATCGGACATGGCCACACCGTTGATCAGCACTTCGTCTTTCAGGTACGGAGCGAAGTTCAGGTAAGCCACGAATTCGTTCACTACCAGCTTCTGACCGATGAAGGAACCGGCAACCACTGCTTCATTCCAGGGCACACCGATCAGGAAGGCCAGCGGGGAGAAGATCCAGCCCAGCAGCAGTTCCAGAGAGAGTTGCGGATAACCGAACCAGCCACCCACACCGGAGAAGATGCCGTTGATCATGGCAATCAGACCGATGAAGGCCAGCAGCATGGCGCCGACGTTCAGGGCCAGTTGCATACCGGCAGAAGCGCCAGCAGCAGCAGCATCAATGACGTTGGCAGGCTTGTCATCCAGCTCGGCATCGGCAGAGCTTTCGTCGTAGTTCGGGGTCTCGGTCTCGGGAACCAGCAGCTTGGCAAACAGCAGACCACCCGGTGCAGCCATGAAGGAAGCAGCAATCAGGTACTCCATCTTCACGCCCATGGAGGCGTAACCGGCCAGTACGGAACCGGCAACGGAGGCCAGACCACCACACATGACGGCGAACAGCTCGGAGTCAGTCATCTTGGAGATGTAAGGACGAACCACCAGCGGCGCTTCGGTCTGACCGACGAAGATGTTGGCAGTTGCAGACAGGGATTCGGTGCGGGAAGTACCCAGTACTTTCTGCAGACCGCCGCCCAGCAACTTGATGACCATCTGCATGATGCCCAGGTAGTAGAGCACTGCAATCAGGGAAGAGAAGAAGATGATGACCGGCAGAACACGGAAGGCAAAGACAAAGCCGCCGCCACCGAACACTTCAAACATCTTGTTGCTGACCAGACCGCCAAACAGGAAGTCGATCCCGTTCTGGCCGTAGCTGATCACGCTGGATACCGCGTCGGACACGCCGACCAGGATATCGCGACCAACCGGAACATAGAGAACAAACGCCCCCAGACCGGCTTGAATTGCGAACGCACCGACAACGGTACGGACGTTGATTGCCTTGCGATTGCTGGAGAACAGCACCGCGATAAGGACGAGCGTCGCCATCCCTACCAGACCCATGAACAAATTCATTATTATCTTCCTCTAGTAGCACCTGGCTTGTTAGCGAGTTGTTATTAAACCCAACTAATCAAGGGGAGCGCATTATACTAATTAAAGTCCGATAAAATAGAATGCTGGTCACATTTTATCGTTATCAAAATGTCCAAGTGTCACAAAATTAGACAGCAAACGATTTTTACGCTCATTTTTTTTCCTGACAACTAAATCAGGTGTTGCGAATTTGTTTCATGGCTATTGGTCGTGATGGAAAATATGCCGGGCAGTTTCAAATAACACCTTGGCAACATCTGCCGATGGTTCATCCCGCAATGTCATCAATATTTCCGCTATTTTCGGCAGCGCTTCCGGGGTATTTCGGGAGCCTTGTGCGCCTTGCAACGGCATATCTGGCGAATCGGTTTCCAGCACCAGAGCCTCGAGCGGCATAGCCCGAAATACCTCTCGCGTCTTGTTCGCCCGCTCAAAACTGATTACCCCGCCCACCCCGAGTCGAAAACCCAGTTGCCAGAAAGCCTCCGCCTGCTGCAACGAACCGCTGAAAGCATGGATCACCCCACCACGAGGCGGCTTGAAGCGGCGCAACAGCTTGGCCACAGTGTCATTGGCGCGCACCGAGTGGCTCATAAGGGGAAGCCCGACATCGGCAGCCAACCGGATCTGAGCCTCAAACAGCGCAAATTGTCCCTCCTGCGGCACGTGAGAACGGAGGTCCAGCCCACACTCGCCAATGGCCACCAGCCCGGCAGGCTGGCTCAGCACCAGCGTTCGCAGCCGCTCCATCACCCCCTCCCGCTGCTCACCGGCATACCAGGGATGAACGCCCAGACCATAAAAGAGGCCGTCATGCTGATCTGCCAGTGCCATCACACGAGTCCAGTTATCCTCTGCGATGGCAGGAATGATATACTCCGTCACCCCCAATGCCCGACAACGGGCCAGCAGTGCCTCCCTGTCCTGGTCGAACACCGGAAAGTCGAGATGGCAATGGGTATCTATCAGCTGCATATCACTCACACCTGTTTGCGGTATTTAATGGGTCATTGAACATGATGAACAACAGAAACAACGGCTTTACCCTGATTGAACTGGTGCTGGTGATCATAGTGCTGGGGATCCTGGCCGTCACCGCCCTGCCCCGCTTTATCAATATCAAGGATGATGCCCTGAAAAGCACGGTCTCGGCGACCGCTGGCAGCTTTGCCAGTGCAGTTCAGCTGGCTCATGCTGGCTGGGCGGTAGCCACACAAGGACAGGCACTCGCTCTATATAATCTGGGAAGCTTTGGCGCCAAGAATATGGACATCAATCTCTATGGCTGGCCGGTGGGCTCTGAAGAGGGCAGCGGAAAAGGCATAAACGAGACGTATGATTTGAGCAAACTGCCATCAGACTACATTTCTATTTCTGGAAATGATGACTGCAAGCTTGTCTTCAAGGAGTTACTCGAAACTGAATACACAGTTGCAGCCAGCAATGAAAACCAAGCTCTGATCGACAAAGCAGACTACATATCTACAGTCAGCAGCAATTACAAAACCGACGAGCATGGTCAAACCCATAGGAATTGCACCTATATTCTTCGCGATTCTATCGGCCGCTTCCCGGCTCACCCCAACGGCCTCGGCTTCGAGTACAACAGCGTTACCGGTGCCGTGACCCGCAATTTTGATTGAGCTCAGCCTCTTCTGCGCAAGCTCGCTCTTTGCTTGAATCATCATCATAACGAACCGGCGTGCAGCAGCGCCGGTTCTCCTGAGTGAGCCCCCACTCCTCGCACCACGCGTCGTAACGGGCCAGCCAACGCAGCAACACCCCTTTCATCGTCACACCTCCGCCAACGGATTCGGTTCAAAAACCATCCTAATCAGAGTCGGCAAGGTGAGCAAGCCATCCCCACTATTGCGGTCGGGCGAGATAAAAAAGAGCCGGTCAGCATGGCTGACCGGCTCTTTTCACATTCCCTGAAGAGGTTATCCGATGAGCGACAGCTCATCCGCCTCACAGACTCTTCAGCTTCTCTTCCGGCAGGGCCAGCTCGTCGTTGTGGTTGACGCCGATACCGCGCTCCAGCACATGACGGGCGATGGCGTGCGCCTCTTCCAGCGAGTGCATGCTGTAGGTGCCGCACTGATACTCGTTCAGCTCGGGGATCTTGGCCTGATCCTGCACGGTCAGCACGTCGCTCATGGCCGCCTGCCAGGCTGCGCCAACACGGGCTTCGTCCGGCGCGCCGATCAGGCTCATGTAGAAGCCGGTACGACAACCCATGGGGGAGATATCGATGATCTCCACGCCATTGCCGTTCAGGTGATCACGCATAAAACCGGCGAACAGGTGCTCCAGCGTATGGATACCGCGCTCGGAGAGGATCTCCTGATTCGGTACGCAGAAACGCAGGTCGAACACGGTAATGGTGTCCTTGTTCGGGGTCTGCATGGTCTTGGCCACACGCACCGCTGGCGCTTCCATACGGGTGTGGTCAACGGTAAAACTGTCCAATAACGGCATTTCTGACTCCTGATTTGGTTACCAGAACCAGCCCCCGCGGGAGAGCTGATCCTTGCATTGACGGTACTGGGCGCCGTAGCGCTGGGCGCGAGCTTCCACCTTGCGAGAGGTCTTCATCAACCACCCCTTGCTGCGATAGCTGCCACGCCGGTAGCCACCCCACCCTTCGTGATAGTTGAGGTACTGGCCATAGGCATCCCACTTGGAGGTGCCATTGAGCCGCTGGGCTTTGTTAGTGTACCAACCCATAAAATCGATGGCGTCGGCAAAATCATCGCGGTCACTCCAGCTGTTGCCGGTTTCTCGCTGGTAATCCGCCCAGGTTTCATCTTTGACCTGAGCATAACCATAAGCCGAACTGGCCCGCCCGGTCGGGATGAAGAGGAAATACTGCATCGGCGGCTGGGCATCATGTACGTAAGAGGACTCCTGATACATCATGGCCATCACCACATGGATCGGCGTCCCCCACTTCTCGTTCATCTTGAGCGCGGCCTTGTGCCAGTCAGGCTTCTCGCGAAAGATCTGGCACAGATTCTCCGGCTGGGCTGGCGGCCGGGTACTGCAGGCGGTCAGACCGGCCAGCAGGCCGGCCACCGCAACGAGACGCATCCAGGACATCAGCGGGATCGAGTCTCCATTCGTTGGCTCATCACGAGGCACGGCAATCTCATCAGATCGCGTCTTCATTCTCTTCGCCGGTACGGATACGAATGACACGCTCCACCTCGCAGACGAAGATCTTGCCATCACCAATCTTGCCGGTGCGAGCGGTGTTCTGGATCGCTTCCAGACAGGCATCGAGATCCTCGTCCTGCACCACCAGCTCCACCTTCACTTTCGGCAGGAAGTCGACCATATATTCGGCGCCGCGATAGAGCTCGGTATGGCCCTTCTGGCGGCCGAAGCCTTTTACTTCGGATACGGTCATGCCGTTGATGCCGATCTCGGCCAGGGCCTCGCGCACATCGTCCAGCTTGAACGGTTTGATGATGGCTTCAATCTTCTTCATGGTGACTCCTTACCAGTTCTGTTTGCCGAACCCGGATGTAATGGGGTAACGGCGATCCTTACCAAAGTTGCGAGCCGTGATGCGGGGCCCGACCGCCGCCTGACGGCGCTTGTATTCGTTGAGATCCACCAACCGGATCACCTTACGCACCACCGCTTCCTCGAACCCTTCTGCCACCATGTCGGCCACGGACGCATCCTCTTCCACGTAACGCTTGAGGATGGCATCCAAGATGTCGTATGGCGGCAGGCTGTCCTGATCCACCTGATCCGGCGCCAGCTCCGCTGAAGGAGGACGGTCGATAACCCGCTGCGGGATCACATAGTCAACCGAGTTGCGATATTCGCACAACTTGAATACCAGCGTCTTGGGCACATCTTTCAGCACGTCGAAGCCACCGGCCATGTCACCGTACAGCGTGGCATAGCCGACCGCCATCTCGCTCTTGTTACCGGTGGTCAGCACGATGCGACGACGCTTGTTAGAGAGCGCCATCAGCAGCACGCCGCGGCAGCGGGCCTGCAGGTTCTCTTCGGTGGTATCGCGGGCGGTGCCTTCAAACAGCGGCGCCAGCTGGGTCATAAACCCTTCGAACATAGGCTCGATGGAGATGATGTTGAACTCAACCCCCATCCGCTCGGCCTGCTCCTTGGCATCTTCCACACTCATCTGGGCGGTGTAGCGGAACGGCATCATCACCGCCTGCACCTTGTCGGCACCGATGGCATCGGCCGCAATGGCCAGCGTCAGCGCCGAGTCGATACCACCGGATAGACCCAGCACAGCGCCGTGGAAGCCGTTCTTGGTAACGTAGTCGCGCACTGCCAGCACCAGCGCCTGATAGGTCTCGGCCAAGGGTTCCAGCGGCGCAGCGGGCTCCCGCTCCTTCACCGGCTGGCCATCAGCAAAACGTACCAGCGCCAGCTCTTCGGCAAACGGGGCCAGCTTGTGAGTCAACTCGCCCTGGCTGCTGAACACCTTGGAGCAGCCGTCGAAAATCAGCTCGTCCTGACCGCAGACCTGATTGAGGTAGACCAGCGGCAGACCGGTTTGATCGCAGCGCTCGGCCATCAGTTCGCGGCGGATCCAGGGTTTCTCCTGATCGTATGGCGACGCATTGATGGTGAGCAGCAGTTCGGCCCCCGCAGCCTTGGCGGCCAGCGCCGGGCCCGGCTGCCACAGATCTTCACAGATGAGCAGCCCCAGCTGGTGACCCCGGAATGGCACCACGCAGGTCTCGCTTGCAGCGGTAAAGTAGCGCTTCTCATCAAACACGCCGTAGTTGGGCAAATCCTGCTTGAAGTAACGGGCAATCAGCTTGCCCTGCTCATAGAGTGACGCCGCGTTGTAGAGCGCCTCCCCATCGCGCCAAGGGTGACCCACCAAAATGGCGCAGGCCCCCTGCCATGCGGCAATGCGAGACAGCGCGGCCTCAACCCGGATCATCAGATCGGCACGCAACAACAGATCTTCCGGTGGATAACCGGTCAGGGCCAGCTCGGAGCAGACCAGCAGATCGGCACCTTGCTGCTCGGCCTGAGCCGCCGCAGCGAGCACTTTGTCAGTGTTATCTTCGATGGCGCCTACCGTCAGATTCAACTGGGCAAGCATCAGAGAGAGGGCTTTTGCCATGGCGATGCATCTTGAATTCGAAAATGATGGGGAATGATAAAGAAAAGGGGGGCAATCTGCCAGTTCAAGACAGGCGTAACCGTGTGACAGCAACCAGTGAGAAGGATAAGCTGTAGATAGTCACGGAACGACAGGCCTTCGCAGATATGAAAAACGCCGGATTTACCCTGATGGAGTTGATGATAGCCATTGCGCTGGGCGTCATTCTGTTGGGGATTGGTATTCCTTCTTTGGGCTCTCTGCTTAAAGACAGCACGGCTAACTATGAAAGCGAGCGGTTGATTAAGCTCCTGCGCTTTGCCCGCACCCAAGCTATCAGTGACCAGCAAACTGTCACCGCATGCCTAATAAACAACGATAACGAGTGTGTTGAACAGGATCCGGTTCAATTATTGGTTTTCATCGATGATGACGGTAATGCCGAGCTGGACGAAGGGGAAGTAGAACTCGCGCGCACACCAGCTTTTACTCCTGATGCCACCATCAGTTCAACCAGACCCCGAGTCTTGTTTGCCGCTGATGGAACCAGCCTAGGTACCAATATGACCGTAAGAGTCTGCATCAGCGAAGAACCCAGAGTTGATGTTGTAATCGCAGCATCAGGTCGCAGCAGTAAATCCGAAACCACCAGCATTTGCCCTTGACCACTATCTTGGCTGCAGTTTCTCTTGCCGTTGCGCAGCCTCAAGATTGAATGGCTGTTCGGTTGGCTGACACTCGATAACTCTCTTCACCATCAGGAGTTGCCCATTCAGTTCAAACCCTTTCTTTTGAAAGACGATTTCAGCACTCTGGCTATCCTTTATCGTTCCCTGAATAACGACATAGGTATCATTTGCCAACTCGACATAGCATTTTCTATCCACGACAGCATAGACATTGACTGCATTTAACAACGCCATCAGCCAGAGGATCATTTTCATTGTGACTCATCCTCATACAGGTATATTTTCTTGGGCGTCATATCCATTTCAGCCTCCTCTGCCCCTTCCGAACACTCCCCCTCGCCGGTACAGCGCTCAGGAACCCCTTCTCCTTCGTCTTTGAGAATCACCTCTTCACCCGGGGCACCACCAATAATCCGGATCTTTGAATCATCACCAGCATGGATCACCAGATCATCGGCCACCTTGTTATTGACTTCCACATAGCGTTCCGGGATTTCATTACCATCCTGATCCACCACATATTTGAAAGAGGTACCGTAATGCATGTCGACCATATACTGCCGCATGGCGCCTATCGACTGGATCGTACACTCCTCGAATGACTGAACCTGCGGCAAAAAAGAGGTGAAATAGAGCTTGCCTTGCAGCACAACCCCAGACCCCATCGACTTCTCTCCTGACTCGGCTAGCCAATATTTCCAACCCAATTTACTGGTAATGGCAGCTCTCAAACTAAGCAGGTCATTGGTGTCCGTGACACCAGCCAGAGGATCAACCGATACGTCATACAAGTCCGTCATCGTGATAGGGGCCGGAGCAGCAGTGTTATAACTCTTGGTAACTACCCCGTAGTCACGCAACATAAAATAGGCGTTTTGCACAGTAGACTCGGACGATGGACGGTTTCGATCACCAGAACCAATCAGCACTGCATCGAATGGCCTATCTTTGAACGAGAAATAATCTTCGCCACTAATTACCGTCTTGGTCACTTGCTTGTTTATAGTACGTACCAATACAGGCTGAGTGAAAAAGCGGCGGTCATTAGCCTGTACATCATCAGACCCAAGACTGGCAAACTTGAAAATACTCCAGGAGCTAGTACTGGTTGAAGGCATATCCAGGCGCCAGATATTGCCGCCTGTATCACCAGCATAAATTCGGTCAGTTTTCCCATCACCATCACTGTCTAGAGTGGAAACTGACCCCGGCATGCTATCAACCATCGCAGTCACCTGCTTGTTGGTACTGGAGCCAGCTCCAGGTGTTGCGCTGAACACAAGAGCACCACTATCGGCATCGACCATGTAGACGCCCATACCCTTGCTGTCAGAGCTACCTATCCCGACTTTACTCTTATTGGCATCGTAACCACCGGAAAAAACCATCACCAATCGCTTGTTGCTCGGAGGAGCATCCCAAGGAATATAAGCCACCTCCGGTACTGACCAGGTTTCCCCCAGTAATGAGAAGCCCGCAGTCTGACTATTGATCGTCCATTTCAAGCTGGGGGCATCTGGATTGGTAATATCGAGTGCATAGTAGCTACTACCCCCCCCTCGCAAACCGAAAAGCAGCCAGACAAAGTCTCCCTCTGATGCCTTGATAACACCATTCCTATTGGCATCCTTGATCAACGCAACCGGTGAAGCATCAACACCGTAGATATGATCGCCAGACTCGGCATTGAGACGTAGAGCTTCTTGCCTGGGCAACAGTTCATAGGGGATCATGGCCCAGCTTTCATCAACCGTACTACCGAGATCTTTGAACATATGCAGGAAACCAGCATTGGTTCCCATCAGGATCCGCAAGTCAGGAGTACAGGTACTCTGGCCTGAAGCAATGGAGCAACCATAATTGACCACCAATGGACGAGAGTGCAGGGGATCTCCCACTATGTATGGCCGAATGGTGGTACTGGCATCATAATCTTCATCGTCCACATCGACACCTTTTGTCCAGTCGATCTGTCCGTCAAGCTCGGTGGCACTGGCTAACCGCATGTAGCTGGCCAAATTGTCGGCAGAGCCTGCGATCGACACCAAATTGGCTTTGTTAAAAGCGTCCAATCGCTTGGGCGATGCAACCGTATTGATCACATAAAGATTGCGATTGGTCTTCTCTGCCAGCATGGACTGCACGCCGCCCTTGGCAACCAGATTCCCATCCCGTTCCGATGACCAATAGGTCTGAGCCTGATCCAGAATGGAACCATCTACCTTGATGGCGGGCAAACCGTTAACATCTGCCACATACCCATCACCAGACAAAACTAGCTTCTTCAGGTTACCCTTCCAGCGCGGCCCTGTATCAGGCTCGAACATGGCGTAATAGATATTATTGAGGCTGCGAGTCCGGTCAAAGTTGTTAGTGGTGATAGCTGGCGACACCAGAGAGGTGTTTATCCGCAAAATGGCTAACAGGGAAGATCGCAACGCCTGAGTGAGCGCTTCAGCACTGACCGCAGGGTAATATTGACCACCTCCACGTCTCGCCGTTTCTGCCAGCAGATTGCCCGCCCCAGAGATCGCGTCATCACCAAATCCCACGGTAAACGTGGTAACAGTCTGCTTGCCGGGCGATGAAGTATTTACATCCTTGTTCTTCATGTAGCCAGCCATCGCTGCCAGATAGCTCTTGGAAGTGCCGGAACCATATCCCACTGTTGAGCCGTAGGCAGCCCGTTCATCTGGGCTTAGCGAATCCGTCAACGCTTTTACTGCACTATCAGCAGCCGTATCGCTGGTCGGAGCACCATCAGTGACATAGATGACATAACCATTATTTGAACATTTGTCATAAGGCGAGGTGTAAGTACCTTCCGGATCTTCAGCAAGCTTGTCCCGCGTATCACCTTGCTTGCCATAGAGCACGGATTGCCCTCCGTAGAAACGGTAGGCTTCATAGAGGGTTTCACATAATGGCGTATTGGTCGTAGCCGACAGGTCTTCCACAGTATTGAGCAAGTCCTGTTCGGCAGTAATGGTGCCGACAATATCGTCGTTACTGAGGATGCGACGCACCACTCTGCCACCATTGGTACTGGTACTATTGTTGGTATTGAAGATGGCCAAGCCGAAATCAACCCCGGGAGTGGAGGAGATCACCGACTTGACCGCATCCTTGGCGATACGCAAGCGTGATTCAACGGCATAACCCGTCGGCCCGTAATACCAGCGGATATAGTTGGCAGTGTAGAGAGTTACACTGGTATTGCTACCCGATGTGGCATTATTCGGATTAGCTGTGTAATACCACTCGCCGCGAGTGTTGCTGGTTTTGTCGACCGGATAACCATCGCCGACAGCCCCCACCACCAGCGTTCCGTTGAAAGGATTGGCAGGATTGCGGTTCTGAATATCCTGCTTGCAGTCGACAATGGTGATGTCATCTTCGTACTTGCCAGAGATGGTCTCCCAATCCCCCTGACGAGGTAATCCATTGCGATAACTTGAATAGACATACGTCCAGACTTGGGACTGAAAATAACCGACCGTGCTTAGGGGAGTCTTTGATGAGGCGCAAGCATTGATGCTGTCGCGAAAACGCCGAGAACTATTGATGGCGGGCACAGAACCATCGGTCGAATAATAGATATAATTAAGCGAGTTACTGGTATCAGGATCCCGGTTCAGCGCTGGGTAGACAGTGGCAGGATTATACTTTTCCCGCTCCAGCTCCATGGTTTCGGCCATACTGCCAGAGTTGTCGAAAATGATCAGCACCTTGGGCCGATAATCTCCCGCTTTCGAGAAGTCATAGATGAACAGTTCGGTATCATCCGAGTAAGCATCGCTGGCGACAGCTGGCACACTAAGTGCACACAGGGCCATCAGCCACAGTTTTCCATGATGTAACATCGCTGTCGCTCCTATTCAGCCGTCTTTAACAATGGCTGTTCGACTCCAACCGTCCACGTCATAGGACGCCCCTGTTTTCCGTACGTTTGGCTTGCCTCTAGCTCTACATAACGGCAGGCTGGTATGACGTTCTTGCTGGTCGCGTCAAATCGGCGCTTGCACACTGTTTCACTTCTATATTGCATGGTGGCGTTACCCATAGAGCCACTCACTGTTGACGTTGCCGTCGAAACAGAAGGCATCTGAGCAATCTGGGTAGCAAGCCCTGCTTGCTGCATGGCGCCACCTATGATGCCCTCTACTCTGTGTTCGGCTTGCTGTAACGCTGCGGCCGCTCCACTAGCACGTAAATCCATGCCCCCAGATTGCATCAACACCACGGCAATCAAAGTCAAAGGGGCCAGAATCACCAGCGCCACGATCAATGCCACGCCACGTGAATGCTTCACTACCCACCTCCCGCCATCACCATGGGATTACGCAGTACCACAGTACTTTCCAGCAACAAGCGTCGAAACCCATCCCCATTGCCAGCCACGCTGATATCTCCCAGTTGATAGACATTGTTGTTGGTATAGCGACTGGATGCCTGCAGCGAGCGCACAAGCAAAAAAACACGGACTGCGATGACCCGCCCCTCCCCCCACTCTTGCGAGGAGACTGCATCTATGGAGGAGAACTTGTCTACACGCCCATCTGGCACATTGCTTGTATCGACCCCAAACAACAGCACCATGCGTTCAATACCATCAACCAAAGCCCCAGATATCAACCAAGAACCGCCATCAGCAGTGAGGATACGCTTGCGCAGTTCAAAACCCCCACGACCATTAGGCGAGAGGTAATAGACATGATGCTGGTACTCCCAAATCTGACGCATCGGCATGGCCGCATCGGAAGGCACAGTCTCATTACCTCTGAATAAATGAGCCTGCTGAGTATTGGTGGCCATATAGAAACGATTGGCATCTAGTCCTCCTGTCACCGGATTGCCAATCAGGCGCTTGATACTGATAACATCCGAGCCGGCAACGCGAGTAGAAGATGAGATACAGGCAAAACCACTCATGGTGCCTGCAGCACTGATATGAGTAACCCACAACGGGCGTACTGGAAAAAGGTTGGAGGGTAGACTCCCTTCATTTCTCTCATCCAGACAGTCATTTGTCACGGTAGCATCAGCAGACAAAGTGAGCTCATCACCCGCAATCAGAGCCCCCCCCGTGAAATCCCCCCAAAACCCGGCCCAGCGTAAATCCTGAGTGATGAGACGCATGGCAATTCGACCATTTTCGAGCAGCTCACTCTGATCGAAGGACTCATTGGTGGTAGCACGTGAGGCCACAAAAATACTCATCACCCCACCGAGCAGAAAAACACCAATCACCATTGCGATGAGCCATTCAACCAGCGTAAACCCATGATGTTTCATAGCGTCGTCATCAGAACAAACTGACGCCTCGTTAAATCAACACCTGCAATTCCACATGCCGTCGTAATCGCTGATGCAACGCCGTTTGCCCCATCATGAGATGATTCACGTCCAGCCCAAAAAATTGAGACCGTCAATGCATTGCTGGCTCCCTTGATAATGCAGCCGGTGGGATTTTGTAATGTTGCTCCGGCCCCCGAAGCAGCACTTCCCATTAATGACTGTCGCCAATAATAGAGATCGAGATCCCGTAACTGAGCATCGCTACAGCTGCTCATAGTGCCATTTTCATTAGCGCAGGATGGCAATGATGAAGTGCCTGCGCTGACAATCCAGGTATTGTTAGCTTGCGACTCCCAGGCTCCACGGTTGACTCTGAGCCTCTCAACCATATCGTTAGCCAACCAGCTGGCTATTGTGCGCTGTCGGGCTTCATATCCGGAAAACTTAGACTGAGCCTGCATAGCAACCAGTCCCAGCAAGCCAAATGACAACACTACTGCCGCTATCATCACTTCCAGCAGGCTGAATCCTCTCTGATGTGGTGAAACATGAATGACCATGGGCTATTCCCAACAGCTATTGCTAGCTGCACCAGAGGCACTTTTGACACCCAACTGATTAATGGAAAACACCGTGCAATCGGCATCGTTGGCTTGGGCTGTCGTTGCGCCAGCACTGGCTGACAAGGTGTAGGTGTTGCCTGATACGGCAATGGATAATTGATACAGGCCATTCTCAGATGCACTACTGATACCAAGAGCAGCAGCAGAGGATGCATACTGATTGAAATCCATAAAATAGGTTTCTTGCCGATTGGCCGCATTCAACAGCATGCTCTTGGCTTCGACACGATGACTGGTCAGCACATATTGCTGATAGGCGGGATAAGCGATGGTGCCAAGAATCGCCACAATGGCGATGACAATCATCAACTCAATAAGAGAAAAGCCACGAAAGTATCCAATCATATCCCATCCTTGGTGACAGACTGCTTCATAAGTTTAACGCCGAGCCTGTCTCTTGAACAAACCCGGCGCCATTATCAACACACTTTATTCTTAAGCCTTCCTGGCTGCACTCAAATTATTCTAAGTTCGGGAGGAACCTCAAAGACTACGTTCTCTTCACGGCCAGGATGCTCGGCAACCACCTTGCCACCCAGCTCCCGCAGGCGAGCAATCACGTTTTGCACCAGCACCTCGGGGGCGGATGCGCCAGCAGTGACGCCGATCGCCTTCACGCCTTCCAGCCAGCTCGCCTCGATCATCGACGCATCGTCGATAAGATAGGCCCTGGCGCCCACCTTCTCGGCCAGCTCCCGCAGCCGGTTGGAGTTGGAGGAGTTGCGAGACCCCACCACCAGCATGGCGTCCACCAGCCCCGCCATCTCCCGCACCGCATCCTGACGGTTCTGGGTGGCGTAGCAGATATCGTCCTTGCGCGGCCCCTGGATCTTGGGGAAGTGCTTGCGCAGCGCATCGATGACGTCAGAGGTCTCATCCACGCTCAGAGTGGTCTGGGTGACGAAGCAGAGGTCATCCGGATTCTTCACCTTGAGCTTGGCCACATCTTCCGGCGTCTCCACCAGATACATGCCACCCTCACGGTTCTCGTACTGACCCATGGTGCCGATCACCTCGGGGTGGCCGGCATGACCGATAAGCACGGCTTCGGAGCCCTTGCGGCTGGCGCGATGCACCTCCATATGAACCTTGGTTACCAGCGGACAGGTGGCATCGAATACCTTGAGGGCGCGGGATTTGGCCATCTCGCGCACTGTCTTGGCCACGCCGTGAGCAGAGAAGATGACGATGCTGTCGTCCGGCACCTCGTCCAGCTCCTCGACGAAGACTGCTCCCGCCTCTTTCAGCTTGTTCACCACATAACGGTTATGCACCACTTCGTGACGGACATAGATGGGGGCCCCGAACTTCTCCAGCGCGCTCTCGACAATACTGATGGCACGATCGACACCGGCGCAGAAACCACGAGGGTTCGCGAGCAGAATATCCATTAGTGCACCTTCTCCTCATCATCAACGCCCAGGATCTCCACCTCGAAGGTGACGGTATGACCGGCCAGCGGGTGGTTGAAATCGACCGTGACCGACATCCCGGCTACCGCCCGGATAATGCCCGGCAGCTCGCTGCCATTGGGCTGATCGAACAGGATGATGGTGCCGACTTTTGGCTCCACATCGGCGCCAAATTTGGCACGGTCGAGATGGTAGATGTTGTCGGGATTGGAGAGACCAAAGGCCTCTTCCGGCGCCAGCGTGAAACTCTTGCTCTCCCCTTCGCACAGCCCCAGCAGACACTGCTCGAAGGTGGGGGTCAGGCTGCCATCGCCCATCCGCAGGCGGGCAGGTTTGCCGTGCAGCGCCGTGCTGTCGGCAACCGAGCCATCTTCCAGCTTGATGGAGAAGTGGAACAGCACGCTGCTGTTAGCGGTGATCTGCTGGCTCATGCCTGCTCCTTTTTCTCACCACGGAAACCGTCCAGCACAATCATGGCGGCCCCGATAAAGATAAAGCTGTCGGCCAGATTGAATGCCGGCCAATGCGCACGCTGCCAGTAGAAGTCGAGGAAATCGACCACATGGCCCAACACCAGTCGATCAAAGACGTTGCCGAGGGCGCCGCCGATAATGAGTGAATAGGCGATACCGCTCCAACGCTGGGTCACCGACTGCTTGCGCAGCCAGTGGATCAGCAATCCACAGATGGCAAAAGCCAGCACCGCGAAGAACCAGCGCTGCCAGCCCCCCTGATCAGCCAGGAAGCTGAATGCGGCGCCCTTGTTGTAGACGTGAACCAGATTGAAGAAGGGGGTGATCTCCACCCCCGGGTAACCAAATGGCAGCAACTTGACCACGGCGAGCTTGCTCGCCTGGTCCAGTACAAAGGCCAGCACTGCCAGCCACAGCCAACGCAGGCCGCTTTTATGTTGAGTCATGTTCATCAGGCAAATTGACGAGTTTCGCCGTCACCCTCAACGTTGGTCACACAGCGACCACAGATCTCTTCGTGACCCGCGATAGTGCCCACATCTTCTACATGGTGCCAGCAGCGGTCGCACTTGGCGGCGGCAGACTGGGTCACGCTCAGCCACAGGTCATCACGCTCGGTCGCCACAGAGCCTTCCGGCGCAGTGTCAGCCTCCACAACCTTGGCTTTGGAGGTGAGCAGCACGAAGCGCAGCTCATCGGCCAAGGCATTCAGGCGTGCAGCCAGCTCCGGCTTGGCGAACAGGGTCAGCTCGGCCTGCAGGGAGCCGCCGATACGCTTCTCGCCACGGGCCACTTCCAGCGCCTTGTTCACTTCACCGCGCACGGTGAGGATCTCGGCCCAGAAATCGTCGTTGAGGGTTTCACCCGCTTCCAGCCCGAACAGGCCGTCGTACCACTCTTCGGTGAATACGAACTCGCCACGCTCACCCGGCAGCAGGGCCCAGATTTCATCAGCGGTGAAGCTCATGATCGGCGCCATCCAGCGCACCATGGCCTCGGCGATGTGATAGAGGGCGGTCTGGCAAGAACGACGGGCCAGGCTGTCAGCCTTGGCGGTGTACTGGCGATCCTTGATGACATCCAGATAGAAGGAGCCCATCTCGATGGAGCAGAACTGCATCAGCTTCTGGGTCACGCCGTGGAAGTTGTACTCGTCAAATGCTGCCATGATCTCGGCCTGTACCGCCTTGGCACGACCGACAGCCCAACGATCCACCACTACCATGTCGGCAGGCGCCACCATGTCGGTCGCCGGATTGAAGCCGTTCAGGTTGGCCAGCAGGAAGCGGGCAGTATTGCGAATACGACGATAAGCATCGGCAGAACGCTTGAGGATCTCGTCAGAGACAGTCATCTCGCCGGTGTAGTCAGTGCTCGCTACCCACAGACGCAGGATGTCTGCACCCAGCTTGTTCATCACGTCCTGCGGGCTCACCACGTTGCCGATGGACTTGGACATCTTGCGACCCTGACCATCCACGGTGAAGCCGTGAGTCAGCACCTGGTTGTAGGGAGCCTTGTCTTTCATGGCCACACCGATCATCAGGGAGGACATAAACCAGCCACGGTGCTGGTCAGAACCTTCCAGATACATGTCGGCTGGCTTGCCGTTGAACTCGGGACGGGCATCAACCACGGAAGCGTGGGTAGAACCGGAGTCAAACCAGACGTCCAGAGTGTCAGGCACCTTGTCGTACATGTCGGCGTCGCTACCCAGCAGCTCGGCCTTGTCCAGATCCCACCATGCCTGAATGCCGGACTGCTCGACACGCTTGGCTACTTCGTGCATCAGGCGCACGGATTCCGGGTGCAGTTCCTGGGTCTCTTTATGGACGAACAGGGAGATGGGCACACCCCAGGTGCGCTGACGGGAGATACACCAGTCAGGACGGTTCTCGACCATCGCCTGAATGCGGTTTTTACCCCAAGCCGGTACCCAGCCGCTCTGGCCTTGCTGGGCAATGCCGTCCTTCTCGATGCGCTCGATCTCTTCCAGCGCGCGCTTGCGCAGCCCCTTCTGCTCCATGCTGATGAACCACTGCGGGGTGGCACGGAAGATGATCGGGGTCTTGTGACGCCAGCAGTGTGGATAGGAGTGGTTGAACACCTTGTGGTGCAGCAGGGCGCCGCGCTCGGTCAGCACTTCGATCACGGAGGCATTGGCCTTGAACACATGCTGACCGGCAAACAGTTCGGTATCCGGCAGGTAAACACCGTTGCTGCCAACCGGGTTGGCCACTTCCAGACCGTACTTCTGACCGACCACGAAGTCTTCCTGACCGTGGCCAGGTGCGGTGTGAACGGCACCGGTACCTGCATCCAGGGTAACGTGATCACCCAGTACCACAGGCACATCGAAGCTGTAGAAGGGATGGTTGAAGCGCAGCAGCTCGAGCGCGACGCCCTTGGCGTAACCCAGATTGTGGAACTTCTCGATACCGGCGCGATCCATGACGTCCTTGACCAGCTCGGCGGCCAGGATCAGACGCTCGGGGTTCTCCCCTTCAACCTGCACCAGCGCATAGTCGAGGTCGGCGTGCATGGCGATGGCGCGGTTGGCTGGCAGGGTCCACGGAGTGGTGGTCCAGATCACCGCAGAGATCGGGCCCTTGCCGGAGTGGCCTTCGGCGCAGTCAAACTTGGCGGCAACGGATGCCTCATCGACAGCTTTGAAGCGCACATCGATGGAGGGGGAGTTCTTGTCGTAGTACTCCACTTCGGCTTCAGCCAGCGCGGAGCCGCAATCGGTACACCAGTGCACCGGCTTGGAGCCTTTGTGCAAGTGGCCGTTTTCAACGATCTTGGCCATGGAGCGGATGATGTTGGCTTCGGTGCCAAAATCCATGGTCAGGTAGGGGTGTTCCCAGTCACCCAGCACACCCAGACGGATGAAGTCGGTCTTCTGCGCTTCGATCTGGGTCTTGGCGTATTTGCGGCATTCGGCGCGGAATTCGGCAGCAGAAACCTTCTCGCCCGGCTTGCCGACCATGCCTTCCACTTTCAGTTCGATAGGCAGACCGTGGCAATCCCAACCCGGCACATAGGGGGAATCGAAACCGGAGAGGCCCTTGGACTTGATGATGATGTCTTTGAGGATCTTGTTGACCGAGTGACCGATGTGAATGTTGCCGTTCGCATAAGGGGGGCCATCATGCAGAATGAAAGAAGGCTTGCCCGCTTTGGCGCGGCGAATAGCGCCGTAGAGATCCTGATCGTACCAACGCTTCAGCATGTTGGGTTCGCGCTTGGCCAGATCGCCACGCATCGGAAACTCGGTTTCCGGAAGATTCAGGGTGTGTTTATAGTCGCTCATCAGTCCTGGGTTCCCTTCTTTTCTAAAAGAGTGCTGGGTAAATTGAATTGTGGCAGCCCGAACCAGGCTCGGGCCGCCAGGGCATCTCGTTCGATCTGCTCTTTCAAGGCAGTGAAAGAGGCAAACTTCTGCTCTTCGCGCAGCTTGTGGCGAAGCAGCACCTTGACCTGCTGACCATATAGATCACCAGAAAAATCAAATAGATGTACTTCCAATCTGGCTTGTGTACCGCTCAAGGTCGGCCGTACACCCACATTGGCTACACCGGGGAAGGTCTTGCCGGAACATATCACTTCCACCGCAAACACGCCACCGACCGGGATCACCTGACGCTTGAGGGCCAGATTGGCGGTGGGAAAACCTATGGTGCGCCCCAGCTTGTCGCCGTGGGCCACCCGGCCGCTGATGGTGTAGGGGCGGCCAAGCATCAGCTCCACCTCCGCCATGCGGCCCGCCTTGAGCGCCTCGCGTACCAGCGTGCTGCTGACCCGCTGACGGGATAGCTGGAAGCTCTGGGTGCTGATCACCTCGAAGCCGAAGCGATGACCTGCCTCCTCCAGCAGGTGGAAGTCCCCTTCCCGCCCCTTGCCGAAGCGAAAATCGTCGCCAACCACCAGATAGCGCACTCCGAGCTTCTCCACCAGCAACTGCTCGATGAAGGTCGAGGCCGCCTGCTCGGCAAAGCGGTGGCTGAAGCGCACACAGAGCATGCGGTCGATATGCAGCCCCTGCAGCGCTTCATACTTCTCCCGCAACCGACTCAGCCGGGCGGGCGCAGCTGTGCCGGCAAACAGCTCCAGCGGCTGCGGCTCAAACAGCATGACGCAGGCGGGCAATCCCAGCTGGGCCGCTTTCTCCTTGAGACGTGCCAATACCGCATGGTGACCCTGATGAACCCCATCAAAGTTGCCAATGGTTAATACACATCCCCGGTGACGGGGCTTGAGATTGTGAATGCCGCGAATAAGCTCCATCAGTGCCTTGTGCGTTGCTGCCATGGAAATCGGCGGATTATATATCAGGCAGCAGGCAGGGTCAGCCCTCATAGCCTGATTTCAACTATCCGGGCCCAATCACGCCCCCTGCTGCGCCATGAGGCACTACCCCCATGGCGCAGCAGGATCACGGCTACTGCTGCCCCGATTTAAGGTGACGCGGCCGAATGCCCAGCAGCAGCAACACCACGGCATAGACCGCAGCCCCCAGCGACAGCAGCATGGTCAGCTGCAAACTGGCCTTGCCCATGCTCCATGCGCCCCACTGGGCCAAATCTGGCGACAGATAGGCGAGCACACCCCCCATCAGCACGCTGGCGACCAGCAGCTTGAGGCAGAACACGCCAGTATGGCGGGAGGGACGATAGACGCTCTGCTGGTACAGCCCCTTGAACAGCAAGGCCGCATTCAGAGTGCCCGAGCAGGCGGTCGAGAGCGCCAGCCCCACGTAACCGAGCGGGTAGATGAAGATGAGGTTGCAGACCATGTTGGCAATCATCGACATCACCCCGATCCGCACCGGCGTCTTGGTGTCCTGACGGGCGTAGTAACCGGGCGCCAGTACCTTGATCAGCATCAGGGAGAGCAGACCGGTAGTGGAGGCCAACAGACTGGCGCTCGACATGCTCACTTCATGCAGACCGAACTCGCCGCGCATGAACAGCACCCGCAAAATGGGCTCGCGCATCACCGCAATGCCTATCATGGCGGGCAGACCGAGCAGCATCACCATCCGTACCCCCCAATCCATGGTGCGGGAGAAGTCGGCAGGGTCTGCATCCACATGCTTCTTGGCCAGCGCTGGCAGGATCACGGTACTGATGGCCACCGCAAACAGACCGAGGGGGAACTCCAGCAGGCGATCCGAGTAGTAGAGGTAACTAATGGCACCGGTCGCCAGGAAAGAAGCCAGCATGGTGTTGACCAGCAGATTGATCTGGCTGACCGAAACCCCGAACAGGGCGGGGATCATCAGGGTGCGGATCTTCACCACCCCAGGGTGATTCCATCCCCACTTGGGCCATACCAGCATGTTGATTTGGCGCAAAAAGGGGTACTGGAACAGAAACTGCACCAAACCGCCCAAAAAGACACCAATTGCCAGCGAGATCTCAGGTTTGTCCATCAGCGGCGCAATCCACCAGGCCGCCGCAATCATGGTGATGTTGAGAAACACCGGCGTAAACGACGAGACCGCAAAGCGGCCGAAGGTATTGAGGATGGCCCCCGCCATGGCGGTAAAAGTGATAAACCAGAGGTAGGGGAAGGTGATTTTGAGCATCAGACTGGCGAGCTCGAACTTCTCGGCCGCAGGGCCGCCATGCAGCCAGTCCCAGAACCAGCCCCAGCCAAACAGCGCGGTCAGCACCCCCGACCCCAGCACACCGAGCAGGGTGACCACAGTCACTATCCCCCCCAGCGTGCCCGCCACCGCCGCCAGCAATTCACGCACTTCCCCCTCGTCGCCATTTTTCTTGTACTCCGTCATCACGGGAACAAAGGCCTGGTTGAAGGCACCTTCGGCGAACAGACGACGCAGAAAGTTGGGAATGCGATTGGCAAAAAAGAAGACGTCGGCGGCCACCCCGGCACCGAGCAGATTTGCGATGACCACATCGCGAACCAAGCCCATTACGCGGGATGCCAGCGTCATTCCGGACACTATCATGCCGGATTTGATCAATTTCTTACTCAAGACGAGGCCTCTGGAACTGTCAGAATGAAAAGAATGCTGCTAGAATCGGCCGACAGTTTAACCGTCTCCCTACTGACACACCACCGGGAGGCGGTGTTTATTTGCACAAATCATTTGACAATATGTGGTTGGAAGGGCATATTTCCGGGCCTTTTCAATACACTCGCTAAGACAGTTTTAGGAGTTTTACCTTGGCTAACATCAAATCTGCTAAGAAGCGCGCTCTTCAGTCAGAAAAACGCCGTCAGCACAACGCCAGCCGTCGTTCCATGACCCGTACCTACCTGAAGAAAGTCATTGCTGCTATCGCCTCTGGCGACAAAGCTGCTGCGACTGCCGCTTTCGCTGTTGCTCAGCCGATCATGGATCGTATGGCGACCAAAGGCCTGATCCACAAGAACAAAGCTGCTCGTCACAAGAGCCGCCTGTCTGCCCAGATCAAAGCTATGGCTTAATCAGCGTCTGCTGATCAAAGCTGAAAAAACCGGCCTTAGTGCCGGTTTTTTATTTATCTGCGCTGCAATAAAGTCGATGCAGCAAACTGATCATTTCACGCACCTCATGGCTGCGCAGCGAATAGTAGACCGTCTGGGCCTCTTTGCGCGTCGTCACCAGCTCATCCCGCCGCAGCAGCGCAAGATGCTGTGACAAGGCCGACTGACTCAGTCCCAATCGCTCGTTGAGCTCCCCCACTGACAGTTCGCGCTCCAGCAACTGGCACAGAATAAACAGCCGCCGCTCGTTGGCCAGCGCCTTGAGCAAGGCCACCGCTTTACTCGCATTGGCTTCCATCTCTTCAAGTTGCATCACATCTCTCCTCTACCACTCATCGCCGATGATACGTGGTGACGGGTCGTTTTAAAACGACAGGGTGGCCGGCTGGATGGCGGAGAAGTTCTCCTGCCCGGAAAAGAGAAAGGTAAAATCGCTCTCGCAGACCCGCTTCACCGCCGGATGCTGGATCATCCGCTCGGCGAAGATGACGTAATACTCCTCCATCAGATCCTGGGTTTCCCCGATCAGCATCACCCCCTCCCCCTCGAGGATCTCCTCCCGATAGATGGTGGGGGCCATGAAAATCCCCTGATTGAAGAAGCCAAACGCCTTCATCAAGGCGGCATCATCAAACTCGCCAAGAATGCTGGGGGAGACACCCTGCTGCTCGAACCACTGGGTCAGCTGACGCCCCATGGCGGTACGGCGACCGGGGATCAGCAGCTTGCGCTCTTCCAGACAGGCAGGAAAGGGCTTTTCAGGCAGCGGCGCCTTGCAGAAGAAGCTGACGCCACAGCCGCCCAGCCGTTTGGAGAGCAGCCCCGCATGCTGGCTGGAGTCCACCGGACAGTCGGAGAGGATCATATCGAGCTTGTGCTCGCTCAGCTGCTCCAGCAGCAGTTCGTGGGTTGATTCAAAACAGCGCAGATGGATGGAACCATCATTGGGGATGACGGAGAGCAGCACGCGGCTTGCAAGGCGCTTGGAGAGGGCATCGGCGATGCCGACGTCGAACAGGATCTGGCTCTCCTTGCGGTAGTTGACGATATCGAGCATCTCGTAGGAGAGGCTGAACATCTTGTCGGCATAGCGAAACACCAGCTGGCCCAGCTCGGTCGCCTCAAGAGAGCGCCCCTTGCGTTTGAGCAGCTTGCCACCGAGGCGCTGCTCCAGCAGCTTGATCTGACCGGTGACGGTTTGCGGGGTCAAAAAAAGGGCTTCCGCTGCCTGGGTAACGGAGCCCTTCTTCTGAGTCATCCAGAAATAGTAGAGATGGTTGTAGTTAAGGTGTGACATCCGATGGGGTTCCCGCTTGACGCGGACTCCGGTAGCAGCTGAGTTCAACCGCCAGAATGTCATACATGTCGCTGACCGAGTCAACCTTGTTCGCGCCAAACTGCTCCATCAGAGTGGCCTTGAGGCGCGCCTTGTCCGGCATCCGGTCCGCGCAATAACGCTTGTTGGAGCGCTTGACCATCTCGCCAGCCCGGCTGCTCAGCGCCCGCTCGGAGAAGGTCTCGCCAAAGCGCGCCTTGGCCTGCTTGTCCCCCAGCAGCAGGGCGCTGTCTACCACCCCGTTGAGATAGGCAGAGCAGTTCGCCGAAGTGGCGTCCTGCTTGCAATCCTCCAGCCCGCCGGCCCATGCCGCGGGGCTCAACAACAGCATCAACAACCCTGTATGCAGCTTCATAGTCCCTCCGTACTCTGTTCCCCTTCACCCTTTGGAAGGGCCATGCGCAAGGCCAGATAGCCGACTACCGCAGCCATGGTGGAGCCCACCAGGATCCCGAGGCGAGAGTAGCTGCCGTAATCCAGCCCACCGTGCTCGAAGGCAAGCGACGCGATAAACATCGACATGGTGAACCCGATGCCACAGAGGATGCTGACCGCAAAAATCTGCTTGAAGTTGACCCCGGGCGGCAACTGGGCGATGCCCAGCTTGACCGACAGCCAGCTGATGGTGAACACCCCGAGCGGCTTGCCGATAAACAGTCCCAGCATGATCCCCATAGGTACCGGACTCAGCAGGGAGGAGAGACCAATCCCCTCCAGCGATACTCCTGCGTTGGCAAAGGCAAACAGCGGCAGGATCAGATAGGCACTCCAGGGGTGCAGCTGATGCTCCAGATACTTGAGCGGCGAGGCGTAACGCTTGCCGTTAAGCGGAACCATAAAGCCCACCACTACACCCGCCAGGGTCGCATGGACGCCAGACTTGAGCACCGCAACCCAGAGTACCAGACCAACCAGCATGTAAAGGCTGATCCTGTCCTCACCACGGCGATTCATCCAAAGCAGAGTGAGGGTTGCCAGAATACCGATGGCCAGCGCCTCCAGCGACAACTGCTGGGTATAGAAGAGCGCGATGATGATGATGACGCCGAGGTCATCCATGATAGCCAGCGCCAACAGGAATACCTTGAGGCTCACCGGTACCCGCTTCCCGAGCAGCGCCATCACCCCGAGGGCAAAGGCGATGTCGGTCGCAGCCGGAATTGCCCAGCCAGCGCGCGCCACTTCATCCGAATAGTTGAAAAAGGCGTAGATCAAGGCCGGAGCCAGCATGCCGCCCACCGCCGCGATGGCCGGGAAGGTCGCCTGAACCCGGGTCGAGAGCGCCCCCTCCAGCATTTCACGCTTCACTTCCAGACCAACCAGCAGGAAGAAGATCGCCATGAAGCCATCGTTGATCCAGAGCAGCAGCGGCTTGTTGATGTCGAGAGCCGCGATGCGCACCTGCACCGGCGTGTCGAGAAACGCCTGATACCCGCCAGCCAGCGCGGTATTGGCTAAAATCATTGCCAGCATGGCAGCCATGATCAGAATAATTCCGGAGGCGGCCTCCAGCTTCAGGAACTTTTTGATTACGTCACTCATGGTTAATTTTTCCACAAAATTACTTGAATTTAAGTCTATAGCCTGCAACAACCAATGGAAAATCGTTTCTTGCAGCCAAAAACCTCGGAAAAATCGAAAGCAAAATAGAACTGGCCTACATAGAACAGGTTTTGCCTGCGTCATATTCACAACTAAGTTAGCCAATAATGAGATTTTTAAATGTTTTTATATATAAAAAAAGGCGCCTCATGGCGCCTTTCTGTCAGATGGCGACGGGCGCCTTGATGCCGGGGTGGGGGTCATAACCCTCGATCTCGAAATCCTCGAACTTGTAGTCGAAGATGGAGTCGGGTTTGCGCTTGATCACCAGGGTCGGCAGAGGGCGTGGCTCGCGGGAGAGCTGCAGTGCAGTCTGCTCCATGTGGTTGGAGTAGAGGTGCACATCGCCGCCGGTCCAGACGAAGTCACCCACTTCCAGATCGCACTGCTGGGCCATCATATGGGTCAGCAGGGCGTAGCTGGCGATGTTGAACGGCAGGCCGAGGAACACATCACAGCTGCGCTGGTAGAGCTGGCAGGAGAGCTTGCCGTCCGCCACATAGAACTGGAAGAAGGCGTGGCAAGGGGCCAGCGCCATCTTGTCCAGTTCACCCACGTTCCAGGCGGATACGATGATGCGGCGCGAATCAGGGTTGTGCTTGATGTCATCCACCGCCTTCTGGATCTGGTCGATGACAGACCCGTCAGCCGCAGGCCAGGAGCGCCACTGAGCGCCGTAAACCGGCCCCAGATCACCATTCTCGTCGGCCCACTCATCCCAGATGCTGACGCCGTTTTCCTTCAGATAGGCGGTATTGGTATCGCCATTGAGGAACCAGAGCAGCTCGTGAATGATGGAGCGCAGGTGGCATTTCTTGGTGGTGACCAGCGGGAAACCTTCCGCCAGATTGAAGCGCATCTGATGGCCGAACAGGGAGACAGTACCGGTGCCGGTACGGTCTGACTTGACGGTGCCCTCATCGAGGATTTTCTGCATCAGGTCGAGATAAGCTCGCATTATTTCACCTCCTTCACGGCATTACCGAACAACTGCGGACGCTTGTAGGCGGCCCAGATCATCAGGGCTCCGGCGATAATCATCGGGGTGGAGAGGATCTGGCCCATGCTGATCTCCTGGAAGTAGAGTCCGAGCTGGCTGTCCGGCTGGCGCACAAACTCCACCAGGAAGCGGAACAGGCCGTAGAACAGCAGGAACATGCCGGAGATGGCACCGCGCGGCGGGTTCTTGCGCCAGAACAGGTTAAGGATGATGAACAGTACAACCCCTTCCAGCGCGAACTGGTAGAGCTGGGAGGGATGACGCGGCTCGGGGCCGGCCTCCGGGAAGATGATGGCCCAGGGCACATCGGTGACCCGGCCCCACAGCTCGCCGTTGAGGAAGTTGCCGATCCGGCCAACGCCGAGACCAAACGGAATGAGCGGTGCCACAAAGTCGGCCACGGTGAAGAAGTGGCGCTTGGTCTTGTGGGCAAACCAGATCATCGCGGTGATCACCCCGATCAGGCCACCGTGGAACGACATGCCGCCGGTCCAGATCTTGAACAGGTAGGTGGGATCCGCGAGGAAGAGATCGAAGTTGTAGAACAGCACGTAACCGACACGGCCACCGAGGATCACCCCGAGGAAGCCGTAAAACAGCAGATCCGACACCTCGTTGCGGGTCCAGCCGCTGTTCGGTGCATCGGCGCGACGGCCAGCCAGCCACATGGCAAAAGCGAAACCGAACAGGTACATGAGACCATACCAGCGTACCGATAGTGGTCCCAAACTGAATGCTACGGGATCAATCTGCGAGAAAACCCAATATCCATCGTGCTGCATATGCGGCCCCAGTCAAAATAAAAGCCGCATTTTCCGATCATTCGTCAGCAGGGACAAGGCATGATTATCAATCACTCTGTTTCGATTTATGACCGGCTCGCAGCAAACCGCCCAAACCATGCTCCTCCAGATAGCGGGCAAACAGGCCGCGCAGTACGTGGGGGTTGTCATGTTTGAGGCCATCGGCCATCAGTTCGGTCAACTCGCTCAGGGTGGATTGACGCAGCACGTACTTGATCCGGGCGATGTTGTGGGTGTTCATACTGAAGCGGCGATAGCCCATGGCAAGCAGCAGCAATACACCGACCGGATCACCGGCCAGCTCGCCACACACCGACACCGGCTTCTGGTAACGGTGGGAAGCATCAACCAGCTGTTGCAGGGCGCGGATCACCGCAGGATGGAAGGCATCGTAGATGTTGGCAACCCGGGAGTTGTTGCGATCCACCGCCAGCAGGTACTGGGTCAGGTCATTGCTGCCCACAGACCAGAAGTCGATGAGCGGCGCCATCTCCGGCAAAATAAAGAGGGCCGAGGGCACCTCGATCATCACCCCGAGGCTGGGGTAGCGGATCACCGCATCGCGGCTCGCCGCCTCTTCCGACACCTCTCGCCACGCCTGATCCAGCAGACGACGGGAAGCTTTGATTTCGCTGACGCTGCTGATCATCGGCAGCATGATGGCCAGATTGTCCAGCCCTTCGCTGGCCCGCAGCATCGCCTTGAGCTGCACCAGAAACAGTTCGGGGTGATCCAGGGTGATCCGGATCCCCCGCCAGCCAAGGAAGGGGTTTTCCTCGACGATGGGGAAATAGGGTAACGGCTTGTCGCCGCCCACATCCAGCGTCCGCATGCAGACCGGCCGGTTGCGGTAGGTCTCCAGAATGCCGCGATAGCGGGCAGTCTGCTCCCACTCGGAGGGGAAGCTCTCCTGCAACATGAAGGGGATCTCGGTGCGATAGAGCCCGACCCCGTCCGCCAGCTGGTTAAGGGAGATCTCGGTATCGGCACTGAGCCCGGCGTTGAGCAGCAGGGAAACCTTGGTGCCGTCGGCCGTCTCGGATGGCAGGTTATCGACGCTGCGCACCAGGGTATCGAGGGCCCGCTCTTCGCTCAGCAGCTGACGATACTCGGTCAGTATCACCTGATTGGGCTCGATGAAGAGATCGCCGCTGTAGCCATCGACAACCAGCATGCGACCACCGATGTCACCAAGGGGCAGATCGACCCCCATGATGGCGGCGACCCCCATGGCGCGGGCCAGAATGGCCGCGTGGGAGTTGGTTCCCCCCTTGAGCGAGACCACGCCGGTCAGATACTCGCGGGGCACTTCCGCCAGAATGGTAGCAGTCACCTCGTCGGCAACCAGCACCACCGGCTCGCCGATGGAGATATGTTCCGGTTCATTCTGCACCAGTCGGCTGATCAGCCGCTGGGCAATATCCTTCACGTCGGTGGAGCGCTCCTGCAAGTAGGGATCTTTCATCCCCTTGAACTGCTCGATCAAGCGATCGCTGATCAGCTTGACCGCAGAGACCGCAGTCCAGTGCTCCTTGCTCACCTTGTTGCGAATGGGCTTGATATAGCCGGGATCGTTCAGCAGATGGAGGTAGATATCGAAGATCGCCACCGAATCCTGGCTGTAGCTCTCGCGAAAACGCAGCGCCAGACTCTCCAGATCGTGACGAACCTCCTCCACGGCCAGCTCCAGCCGCGCCAGCTGGCTGGCATGGTCTTCATCCTTGCGCGGGGTAATGGACGAGAGCGCCTTGCGGGGCCGCCACACCCAGGCTTTGGCCATGGCGATACCGCTGGCACCGGCAATACCGCGCAGCGGCTTGCTCCAGTCGGTCTTCTGCAACCACCCCTTGGCCTGCGCTTGAGCGATCCGCGCCGCCAGCTGGGCCGCCAGGGTGACCATGAAAGACTCTTCCCCCTCATCGAAGCGGCGACTCTCCTTCTGCTGCACCACCAGAATGCCGACCACCTGACGCTGATGCATGATGGGAGCGCCGAGGAAGGAGCGAAATGCCTCTTCGGCCACATCGGGCAGGAATTTGAAACTGGGATGCGCGGGGGCATCAGCCAGGTTGATCAGCTCTTCCCGCTGACCCACCAGACCGACGATGCCCTGCTCGTAGGGCAGGGTCACCTTGCCGACTGCGGACGGGGCCAAGCCGTCGGTAGCCGCCAGGCGATAGCGGCGCACCTCGGGTTCCGAGACATAGACGGAGCAGCAGTCCACTGCCATGGCGTGCCGGGTCTGGCTCACCAATGCTTGCAAGGCCTGCTCGAGGGTATTGGCCTCGGCCATGCTCTCGACGATACGTCTCAGTTCCGTTAACAACTAATCTGTGCTCCTTAACGGGCGCGGTTGCGCCGCCCATCCTTCTTGTTGACCTGCACTGCCGGCACTGGCATCGCCAGCGGGGCAAACTCTTTCATGACCCGGCGGTAAACCTCCCGCTTGAACGAAACGACCTGACGCACCGGATACCAGAAGCTGACCCAACGCCAGTCGTCAAATTCGGGATGGCCATGACAGCCGAACTGGATCCGCGACTCCTTGCCCGAATTCAGCTGTAACAGGAACCATTTTTGCTTTTGGCCAATACAGACCGGTGAACTGTCCCAGCGGACAAGACGTTTGGGTAAACGGTACTTTAGCCAGTTACGACTGGTGGCCATGATGGTCACATCTTCGGGCTTGAGGCCAATCTCCTCATAAAGCTCTCGATACATGGCCTGCTCTGGCGTTTCACCATCATCAACTCCCCCCTGCGGAAACTGCCAGGAGTGCTGCCCATAGCGTTTAGCCCACAACACTTGTCCTTCACGGTTACAGATCACGATACCGACATTGGGACGAAATCCGTCGCCATCAATCACGTGATCACCTTATAAAGGCTGAATCTATAAGGAGATTGTTCCACATTCACTCCGCGGCAGCAAACAAGGAGTGAATCCCCTGTTTCATGAATAACTTTCGATTTCAAACATACTTATAAACAAATCCAAGGATCCGCGCCCCCAAGTTGCCCACCCAGGCTGTGCATAAAGCTGTTAGCAAACGGGTATATACAGTACTTTTTAACTGTACGCGAAAAGTGCCTCTCCGTATCACCACGCGACATAAAATATAAAAAATCATTATTTTTTATAATCTTGAGATAAAAAAACTGGATCTAGATCCATGTTCCCCCAAGAGTCAGATCCATGATCAGGATTGTGAACAAGTTTAACTGCTCAAAGATCCACCGTGGCGAAATTATCCACAGGAGTGGCACAATATCTACCCCGTTTACCCTGTAAAAATGGGGTGGCATTCACAATTTTTTGTAACATATCAGCGACTCCACCCACTTTCATCCACTTATCCAAGATTTCTGTGGATAACTGTGTGTAACATCATGCACAAACCCTTGGACAACTATTTCGAGGTCAAACCAGACCTGGAACACTACTCGATAAAATAGACAAAACCTTTTAAAATCATAACGATGAACTGATAGCCCCCAAATTCTCTGCATTTGATCTTATCCACTCAGGATCGGTTATAAAAACAGCGATCCTTCTCGGGATCCTCCCCTGTTAGAATATGGCGAGCAAGATGGAGCCAACTATGCCAAGCAATCCCCAATCCGAGCAGGAGTTATTGAGCCGCGCCTATGCCATGGCCGGCTTCACGCTAGCGCAGCTGGCCGCAGAGGCTGGCGTCGCTGTGCCCAAAGACCTGCGCCGTGACAAGGGGTGGGTCGGTCAGTTGATCGAGCTGCAACTGGGAGCCAGCGCAGGGAGCAAGCCGGAGCAGGACTTCCCGGAGCTGGGGATCGAACTCAAGACGATCCCCGTGGATCCTCAAGGCAAACCGCTGGAGACCACCTTCGTCTGCGTCGCCCCGCTGATCGGCGTCAGCGGCCAGCGCTGGGAGGAGTCCAACGTGCGCAACAAGCTCTCCCGGGTGCTCTGGATCCCGGTGGAAGGCAGTCGCGAGATCCCGGTTAGCGAGCGGCGGGTCGGCATGCCGCTGATGTGGAGCCCGAATGAAGAGGAAGATCGGCTGCTGCGTCAGGACTGGGAGGAGCTGATGGACATGATAGTGCTGGGAGAAGTGGAGCAGATCAGCGCACGCCACGGCCAGGTGATGCAACTGCGGCCCAAGGCGGCCAACAACAAGGCGCTGACTCGCGCCATCGGCCGCGATGGTCAACCCATCATGACCCTGCCCCGTGGCTTCTATCTCAAGATCGACTTTACCCACAGTTTGCTGCAACGCTATTTTGCCTTGCCAACTTGATCTGCCTTATCAACATCTTTGTCATATGGTGGTATAAAAATAGACAGGAGCCATTTTTAACTCACAGACAAGGAGGCGTCATGCCACTGATCAAACAGTTTTTGAAGTCCAAGCCCGAGGTCAAGGTGACCTTTGAAGTAGAGAAAGAGGCGGCTGCAGGAGCGGAACAGGTGATGCTGATCGGCGAGTTCACCCAGTGGCAACCGGTCGAGCTGAAACGCATGAAGAGCGGCGAGTTCAAAGCCACCCTCAATCTGCCGACCGACGGCCCGGGCTACTTTGAATATTGCTACCAGCTCATCACGCCGGCAGGGGAAACCCTCTACGAGAATGACTGGGCAGCCGACGACTATGTGCCAGGCCCCTTTGGACGCGACAACTCGGTAGTTCGGGTCATCCAGTAACGGCTCCCAGATAGCCAATAGACGGATACAAAAAAGGCTCGCCATTGGCGAGCCTTTTCACTACCTGTCGAGCTATTTGCCGACATACCGACACCAATTCGAATCGAATTAGTTGAGCTTCTCTTTGATACGAGCAGCTTTGCCGGACAGGTTGCGCAGGTAGTACAGTTTAGCGCGGCGAACATCACCACGACGCTTCAGTTCTACACTGTGGATCAGCGGAGAGTGAGTCTGGAATACACGCTCAACACCTTCGCCGTTGGAGATCTTGCGAACGGTGAAAGCAGAGTGCAGACCGCGGTTACGCTTGGCAATAACGATGCCTTCGAAAGCCTGCAGACGCTCTTTACCACCTTCTTTAACACGAACTTGAACACGTACAGTGTCGCCCTGGGCAAAAGCCGGGATGTCGGTACGCAGTTGCTCTTGTTCAAGCTGCTGAATAATCTTGCTCATTGTCTTTCCTTACCTAGGATAAACTGAAAACTCTACTTAACGCTGTCACGCACTTCGCGGACATACTCGGCAAGAAGTGATTCTTGCTCGTCAGTCAGAGCTAGGTTGTTAATAAGTTCCGGCCTTCTTTGCCAGGTTCGTCCGAGCGACTGCTTGAGACGCCAGCGTCGAATCACTTCGTGATTGCCGCTTGTCAGCGCCTCGGGCACCGCCAATCCATCCAACACCTCCGGCCGAGTATAGTGGGGATGATCCAGCAAGCCATCCGTAAAGGAGTCCTGCTCGGCACTGGCCTGATCACCCAAAACCCCCGGAACCAGACGCGAAACCGCATCGATCAGGGTCATGGCAGGCAACTCGCCACCACTTAACACGTAATCCCCGATAGACCACTCTTCGTCGACTTCGGTTTGTATCACGCGTTCATCGATACCTTCGTATCGACCGGCTACCAGAATCAGTTTCTGATTCGTCGCCAACTCGGTTACGCCCGCTTGAGTCAGCTTGCGTCCCTGAGGAGAGAGATAGATGACTTTCGCCCCGTCTCCCGCTGCTTGCTTGGCTGCATGAATCGCGTCACGCAGCGGCTGAACCATCATTAACATGCCGGGCCCACCACCATAAGGACGATCATCGACCGTACGGTGTTTGTCGTGGGTAAACTCCCGGGGGTTCCAGCACTCAATCTGCAGCAGGCCACTCTTGACGGCCCGACCCGTTACCCCGTGCTCGGTAATGGCTCGGAACATTTCAGGGAAGAGGCTAATAACCCCAATCCACATAAGAAACCTCCGGCACCCGTGTTAGCGCGGGAAACTAGAAACCAGGATCCCAATCAACTTCGATTGTTCGAGCAGTCAGATCAATATTCTTGATCACCTGCTCTTCCAGGAACGGAATCAACCGCTCCTTTGCACCAAAGGCATCTTTTACATTGGCCTCAACCACCAACACATCGTTGGAGCCGGTTTCCATCAATTCGGTCACCTTGCCCAGGTCGTATCCCTTGGTGGTCACCACGGAGCAACCAATCAGGTCACGCCAGTAGAACTCACCTTCAGGCAACGCAGGCAACAGATCGGCGGGTACGCCAATCTCGACATTGGTCAATGCCAGGGCATCTTCGCGCACATCGATACCATCGAGTTTGCAGATCAGACCCTTGTTGTGACGTTTCCAGGATGAAACCCGAATTTCACGCCACGCCCCGTTCTGATTAATCAGCCAGGGGTTGTAATCGAAAATCGCTTCGGCAACATCGGTGAAGGAGTTCACTTTAAGCCAGCCCTTGATGCCATAAACGGTACCCAGGGTGCCCAGAACTACAGGTTTTTCCACCTTAACTCCTTACCGTTGGGCTGATTAAGCAGCTTTTTTAGCGTCTTTGATCAGCTTGGCAACGCGGTCAGAAACAGCGGCACCAGTAGCAACCCAATGCTCGATACGAGCCAGGTCCAGGTTCAGCTTTTCAGCTTGACCAGCAGCAACCGGGTTGAAGAAACCAACGCGCTCGATGAAGCGACCGTCACGGGCGCAACGGCTGTCAGAAACTACTACCTGGTAGAACGGACGCTTTTTCGCGCCACCACGTTGTAAACGAATGGTTACCATATCGTCCTCATTAACATCTAATGAACAAGGCCCGCAAACACGCGGACCCTAGCTTAAAATAAGCCGCGTAATTCTACTTGGATTCGTAATAATTGCAACCAAGCCAGCCATTTTTTGCGCAGAGCGGCAATGAAAAGGGGCCTGCCGCTGCAGACCCCCATCAACACGCAGGCCGGATCAGAACGGGCCGCGACCGCCACCGAACCCGGGGGGCATCATGTTCTTCATCTGGCTCATCATCTTGCGCATGCCGCCCTTGCCGGACATTTTCTTCATCATGCGCTGCATCTCGGTGAACTGCTTGAGCAGCTTGTTCACATCCTGCACCTGCATGCCGGAACCTGCGGCGATACGGCGTTTGCGTGAGCCCTTGATGAGATCTGGGTGAGCACGCTCCTTCGGCGTCATGGAGCTGATGATGGCCTCCATTCGCACGGTGAGCTTGTCATCCATCTGATCTTTCACGTTATCCGGCAGACCGGACATACCGGGCAGCTTGTCAAGCATCCCCATCATACCGCCCATATTGCGCATCTGGGCCAGCTGCTCGCGGAAATCTTCCAGATCGAAGCCTTTGCCACTCTTGACCTTGCTAGCCAGCTTGGCTGCTTTCTCTTTATCGACGTTGCGCTCCACCTCTTCGATAAGAGAGAGCACATCGCCCATACCGAGGATGCGGGAGGCGAGGCGATCCGGGTGGAACGGTTCCAGCGCATCGGTCTTTTCACCCATACCGATGAACTTGACCGGCTTGCCGGTGATGTGACGCACCGACAGGGCGGCACCACCGCGGGCGTCGCCGTCCGCCTTGGTGAGGATGACACCGGTGAGCGGCAGCGCTTCGTTGAACGCCTTGGCGGTGTTGGCGGCATCCTGACCTGTCATGGCATCCACCACGAAAAGGGTCTCAACCGGCTTTATGGTGGCATGCAGATCCTGGATCTCGGCCATCATCTCGCTATCAACGTGCAGACGACCGGCAGTATCGACGATCACCACGTCATAGAATTTCTTGCGCGCCTGATCGATGGCGGCGGTGGCGATATCGACCGGCTTCTGGCTGGCATCGCTTGGGAAGAAGTCGACACCGATGTCATTGGCCAAGGTTTCCAGCTGTTTGATCGCCGCCGGACGATAGACGTCGGCACTGACTACCAGCACCTTCTTCTTGCTGCGCTCTTTGAGCAGCTTGGCCAGTTTGCCAACCGTGGTGGTCTTACCGGCACCCTGCAGACCGGCCATCAGGATGATGGCTGGCGGCTGGGCAGCCAGGTTGAGCTGTTCGTTGGCCTCCCCCATTACGGTGACCAGTTCACCGTGCACAATCTTGATGAATGCCTGGCCCGGGCTCAGGGATTTGGCCACTTCCTGCCCGACTGCGCGCTCTTTGACACGCGCGACGAAATCACGCACGACCGGCAGGGCGACATCCGCCTCGAGCAGCGCCATGCGGACTTCGCGCAGGGTTTCCTTGATATTGTCTTCGGTCAGGCGACCACGGCCACTGACATTGCGCAAGGTGCGCGAGAGTCGTTCAGTCAAATTCTCAAACATGACGGATTCCGGTTCTTGGCGTAATAAATTGGGGGCATTATAACCCAGAGCGGGCGCGAGGACGATTATTCACCGCACCGCAGCAGCAGGGACCTTCTCCCTATATATGGGCAGATCGGCCGTTGCACAACTGGCGAGCACTTCTCGTGCAAGGTATACTGCCCCTCTTACCCTCAAAAGCTTGTGCAACAACGACCTGGTTATGATCGTAATCTCTGTTCTGGCCCTGGCGTTTTATCTGCTGGCCATCATCGCCTCCCTGCATCTGTTACTGAGCGCCAAGCCGGTGGGACAGCGCTCCCTGTTTGCCTGTATCGGATTGGCCCTGATCGCCCACGCCAGCGCCCTCGGTTCAGAGGTATTGCAGAGTTACGGCCAGAACCTGAGCATGCTCAACGTTGCCTCGCTGGTCAGCCTCATCATCAGTTGCTTCATGACTTGCGTAACCCGACGCTTCAACGGCTGGATCCTGCTGCCGGTGGTCTACAGCTTCTCGGCCCTGTTGCTGGCTGCCAGCGCCTTGATCCCGGGTCGCTACATAACCCATCTGGAGGCCCATCCCCAACTGTTGCTGCACATCGGCCTCGCCCTGATGGCCTACTCGGTATTGATGATCGCCTGTCTGTTTGCGCTGCAGCTCGCCTGTCTGGACAAGCAGCTTAAATCGAGAAAAATCAGCAACCTGCCAGCCATGCCGCCACTGATGACAGTGGAAAAACGGCTGTTTCAGTTGATCTCTGCAGGGGTGCTGCTACTGACACTTTCCATCGCCTCCGGCCTCTTCTTCCTCGAAGATATGTTCGCCCAGGGCAAGTCTCACAAGGCAGTGCTCTCCATCCTGGCATGGTGTGTCTACGTGTTGCTGCTGTGGGGTCATCACACCTATGGCTGGCGCGGCCGCAAAGTCATCACACTCAGTCTGATCGGCAGCTTCATCCTGACTCTTGCCTACTTTGGCAGTCGCTTCGTCAAAGAAGTGCTGTTGAGCTGACACCTATACTCTTTTAGCCATACCATCCAACAGGAGCCCTTTTTGGACAGCATCTCAACGAGTACATTACTGATTGTTCTCGTTATCTTGATCCTTCTTTCCGCCTTTTTCTCCAGTGCCGAAACCGGCCTGATGTCCATCAACCGCTACAAGCTGCGGCATCTGGCACAGACCAAACACAAAGCCGCACGTCGCGTCGAGCAACTGCTCGCCCGCCCCGATCGCCTGCTGGGTCTGATCCTGATCGGCAACAATCTGGTCAATATCCTCGCCTCCGCCATCGCCACCATCGTCTGTATCCGGCTGTTTGGTGATCTCGGGGTCGCCATTGCCACCTTCGGCCTGACCCTGGTGGTACTGGTATTCGGTGAAGTGACCCCCAAGACCCTGGCCGCCATGTTTCCGGAGAAGATCGCCTATCCCGCCTCCTGGATCCTCAAGGGGCTGATGGTGCCGCTCTCACCGCTGGTCTGGCTGATCAACGGCATCACCAGCGGCCTGCTCAAGATGCTGAAGATCAATCCCAACAAGGATGACTCCCTCAACACCGAGGAGCTGCGCACCATAGTCAATGAGGCGGGTAACCTGATCCCCCAGCGTCATCAGGAGATGCTGCTGAGCATTCTGGATCTCGACAAGATGCTGGTCGAGGACATTATGGTGCCACGCAGCGATATCTACGCCATCGACATCAACGATGACTGGAAGAGCATCCAGCGTCAGCTGGCCCACTGCGCTCACACCAAGATCCTGCTCTATCGCGACAATATCGACGACGTTGTCGGATTTTTACATGCGCGCGATGCCCTCCGGCTGGTAGCCAGGGACCAGTTCAACAAATCGAGTCTGTTGCGGGAAGTGGACGAGATCTACTTCATTCCGGAAGGAACGCCGCTCAACGTGCAGCTGGCCAAATTCCAGCGCAACAAGGAGCGAATTGGCCTGATCGTCGACGAATACGGCGATATTCAAGGTCTAATCACTCTGGACGACATTCTGGAAGAGATCGTGGGCGACTTCACCACCTCCATGACGCCAGCGCCGAGCGACGAGATCCACCCCCAGTCAGATGGTTCTTATCTGGTCGAAGGCTCAGCCAATATTCGTGAGCTGAACAAGGAGATGAACTGGCACCTGCCCATCGACGGCCCGCGTACCCTCAACGGTCTGATCCTCGAATATCTGGAGGAGATACCCCAGCCCAACATCGGGATCCGGTTGGCCGGTTATCCTATCGAGATCCTCGATGTGGAGAACAACATGGTGAAGATGGCGCGGATCATGCCAGCATCGTATCGGGCGGAGTCGGATTCGCAAGATTGAAAAAGGGCTGCCAGTGGCAGCCCTTTTCTATTGCTCTGTCCCG
>NZ_CAWMRY010000044.1:0-37491 GCF_963870295.1 Aeromonas sp. ANP5
ACACTTCTATACCTTGAACTGCCCCACCAGCTGCTGCTGCTTGTCCGCCAGCGCAGAGAGCTCGCGACCATTTTCGGCGGAGGTCGCTGCCTCGGCCCGAATGGTGTGGCTCACATCGCGAATGTTGCTGACGTTGCGGTTGATCTCGTCCGCCACCCGGCTCTGCTCCTGTGCCGCCCGGGCAATCTGCTCGTTCATCTGATGGATGGTGGAGACCGACTGGATAATCTGCTCCAGCACCTGCACCGAGAGATCCACCTTGGCGAGGGTCTCGTCAGCCTGTCCATGACCATCTCGGATCGCCTTGACCACGGCGCCGGTACCGGATTGCAGTTGGCTGATCAGGGTCTGGATCTCGACGATGGCATTCTGGGTGCGACCGGCCAGATTGCGCACCTCATCGGCCACCACGGCAAAGCCACGGCCCTGCTCACCGGCACGCGCCGCTTCAATAGCCGCATTCAGCGCCAGCAAGTTGGTCTGCTCGGCAATTCCCTGGATCACGGTGAGAATATCGTTGATGTTGTCGCTGTTGGCGGAGAGTCGCTCCACCACCGGCTGGGCATCGTTGATGATGGTCATCAGCTTGCGCATCGCCTCCTGGGTGTCGGCAACGACATATTTGCCCTCTTGCGCCGCGGCATCAGTGGTGTTGGCGGCTGCCACCGCCGAGCCGGCATTACCGGAGACCTGCAACGCCGTGGCGCTCAGCTCTTCAAATGCCGTCGCCACCAGATCGATCTCCTGATACTGGGCCTGCATGCCACTGCTGGTGCGCTCGGCCACTTGCGCGGCTCGCTCGGCACTGTTGCGCGTACCGGAGACGGTATCAATCACCTGACTGATGGTGGATTGCAACTTGTTGAGGAAGCTGTTGAACCACTTGGCCAGCTCGCCGATCTCGTCTTGCCGCTGGATCTCGATACGCTGGGTCAAATCCCCCTCGCCGCTGGCGATATCCTTGAGACGGGCAACTACGGCGCGGATGGGTGCCACAATCTGGCGCGCCATCAACCAGATAAAACTCAGGGCAACCAGCGAGATCAGCACTCCGATCGACAGCTGCGAGACCACGCTGCGATTGGCCTCACTGGCCAGCTCATCTTGCAGTTGCTGGGCCGAGGCCAGTACTACGGCCCGTGGCAATTCAATGTAGATGCCCCATTTACGGTCGGTGCCACGCATGGATACCGGGACAAAGGTCTGCAACAGGGCGCCGTCGCTGCTCCAGCGAGTCAGCTCCTGCCCCTGACTGAGCCAGCCTTTCAGCTCGCTGGCCAGCCCCTGATACTTCTGATCCAACCCGCGTCCCATGGTCACATCGAACTCATCGGCTCCCGCCACGCGCCCCTCGTGGCTAACCAGCAAGATTCTGCCCTTGCCGTCATAGAGCTCTTTGTCCATGGTACTGACCAGACTCTGCAAAGTGGCCAGCGAGATATCGACCCCGACCATCCCCAGCAAGGTCTCCTGCTCCAGCAGCGGGACTGTCACCGAGGTCATCAATATCTGTTTATCGCCCACATCGTCCAGATAGGGCTCCAGCAGGCAGAGGGCACGGGTGCGAATGCTGCAGCGATACCACTCGTTTTCGATTCCACCAGCCTCGGTCGGGCTCTCATCGGCCAGTACATCCTCATTCTGCACTTCCGGCTCAATCTTGCCGTTGTCATAAGCCCAGTAACTGGAAAAGCGCCCCTTGTCGTTGGAACCCAGCGCCGTTGAGCCCTGATAGTTGCTGTCTTCCCCATCCAGCTGGTCAGGCTCGAACACCGCATAGACACCAAGCAGATTGGTCGATGAGGCAACGGCATCGTGCAGTTGCTGATTGACGGCGCTGCGCAGCGCCTCCGAATGGACAAAGTTCTCGGCCGCATTCTTGCGCTGGAACAACACGCTCTCCGCCAGCAAACTGGCGCGGAAATAGGCCTCATCGAGATAGCTGGTCACCTTGGCCGCCTGCTCCGAGCCCATCGCCTTCATCCAGTTCTCGGCCGACTGCTGCGCCTCATGCATGGTGGCTTGCCGCACCTGCTGTTGCATCTTGTTCGCGTTGTAAATCGAAGAGGCAACCAGAGCGGCGGCTGTCACCAACAGACAGCAACCGGCGATCAGGGTAATCCGACCCTGGACAGAAAGAGCGCTCATGCCAATATTCCTACGTCATACAGATATGGATAGATTATCGACTTTATAAACAAAAACTTAACTCTCTCACAGCAAATCCAGCGAGAGTTGATTAACTTCACCCTCTTTTGGCAAACCCACCACCAAGCCCAGCAGGCGAACCGAACGCCCTTGCGCCCGCTGTAATCCCTCTTTGAGCAGGGGAACGAACAAGGCTGGCTGATAGCCACCCTGACTGCGATAGACTGTGGTCTGGTGGAAGTCGGCAAACTTGAGCTTGATTCCCTGCCCCATCACCTGCTCGGCAGGGCACGCCAGCTGAAATCGCCGCTCAAGCTCCGGCAACAGTTGCTGCAATACCGTCAGGCAGGCGGCTTCGTCACAAACATCGCTCGCCAAAGTGGTCTCCACCCCGATGGTTTTGCGGATCCGGTGCGCCTGCACTGGCTGTTCATCCAGCCCCCAGATCCGGGTCGTCAACATCTCCCCCAGCTTGCCAAAACGACTGCACAGCTCTTGTGCCGACAAGGCCCGCGCATCCTCACAGGTGTAAAGCCCCTGAGCCTCCAGCCGCTCGGCGGTCTTGCGCCCCACCCCGGGCAGTTCGCCGAGGGGCAACTGGCAGACAAATTCGGCCACTTCATCGGGACGAATGACAAACAGACCATCAGGCTTGCGCTGCTCCGAGGCGAGCTTGGCGAGAAACTTGTTGGGGGCCACTCCGGCCGAGGCGGTCAATCCCAGTTCGGTGACGATGGCTTGCCGGATCTCTTGCGCCATCAGGGTGGCGCTGCCGCCACAGCAACGACTGTGGGTCACGTCGAGGTAAGCCTCGTCCAGCGACAGTGGTTCAACCTGATCTGTATAGCGCAGGAAAATTGCCCTGAGCTGACGGGAGATATCCTTGTACACCGCCATTCGCCCAGGGATCAGTACCAGCGGCGGGCAGAGTTTTTTCGCCAGGGCGCTCGGCATGGCGGAGCGCACCCCGAACCGGCGCGCCACATAGTTGCAGGTCGAGATAACACCGCGCCGCTCGGAGGACCCACCGATGGCGAGCGGCACCTCCCGCAACGCCGGATTGTCCCGCATCTCCACCGCGGCAAAAAAGCAGTCCATGTCGATATGGATGATCTTGCGCATACCACTGTATAAATAAACAGACATGGCATCATCTTACCCCAAGGATAACCGCAGCTCTATCTCTCTCGTTGCGGCTAAAATAGTAGACTCCAAGGAGACCTTTACTACCACAATGACAAGGAGCGTTCGGGATGAAATATCTTTGGTTGGGACTCTGTTTGCTACCGTTGACCGGCATCGGCAAGAACAACCCGACGGCAGAGTGCCGCTGGCTGTACGACCGGATTGAGATACTGGAACAGGCCATCAAGAAAGGGGACAAGCTCGGCACAGAGCAAGAATTGGCACGCTGGCGTGAAGAGTTTCGCAAGAAGAAGTGCAAACAGTACGACTACTGAGCCGGACAAGATGGCATGACCGACAACGGCAGATAACAAACGGGCCCCGATCAAGATGACCGGGGCCCGTTTTTCAAAGCATGGCCAGCTTGATTCTGCAGCAGAGTGCGCTCAAGGCAGCACCATAGGGCCAGCGACAGTGGCCGCCACCTCATCCCCACGCAGCACCCGGACCAGTTCCAGCGCAAACTTGATGGCACTGCCCGGCCCCTGACTGGTGATAAGGCGATGAGCCTCATCCCTGACGACCCGCTCATGTGACAGCTGCGATGTCGGTAGTCGGGACTGAAAGCCGGGATGACAGGTGACGATGGCATCACCCAGCAGAGCATGATGTTGCAACACCACCACAGGGGCGGCGCAGATGGCAGCGCGCCAGCGACCAAGAGCGGCCTGCTCTTTGAGCAGATCAATGGCCAGCGGGGTATCGCGGATCACTTCGCTGCCGGGCAAACCGCCGGGCACCACGATGGCTTCAAAGTCCCGACGGGTCAGCTCGTCGATATGACAATCAGCCACCAGCTGTACCCCGCGCGATGCCTTCACCTGACGGGATCCGGCTGGACAACAAGAGGCCAGCACCACCTCGATGCTGGCACGCACTAGGGTATCGACAATCGCAACCGTCTCTATCTCTTCCGACCCGGGGGCCACCAGCACCAGTACACTCACGTTCGCCTCCTTGCTGCTTGCTCTGCCATGTAAAAGGTCAGACGGCCTGACTCTTCTCTTTGATCGCCTGATAGAGACCCTGATTGACCGGTACGGCAATGCCATGCCGGGCAGCCTTGGCCAGCAGGAAGCCGGTGATGGCCTCAATCTCGGTCTCGCGTCCCAGCTCCATATCCTGATGCATGGAGGAGTAATTGTCAGCGGTCAGTTCCACCACTGTCATCACCCGGCGTTGCAACTCCTCTGCCGTGGTTGCAATCCCTTCGGCACACATCACATCCGCTACTTCCACGCAGATCTGCTGCAGGGCATCGGCAAAACGGGGGCCAGCCAGCTCGCCATTTTTCAGCTTGTAGAGGGCCGTCAGGGGATTGATGGCACAGTTGATGGCCAACTTTTGCCACTGGCGCGTCAATACCTGCTCATCCCAGCCAGCCTGGCCCAGTGCCAGCGCCAGCTCATCCGCGAGCGCGGCGTGGGCATTGGCGGCGTCGTTGATCGGGCCAAGCCAGGTTTCACCCTTGCCAGTATGACGGAAGACAAAATGGCCGCACTGCATGGCGCCATGGCTGGTGACACCGGCAATCACCGGATTGTGCGGGAACATCTCGACCACCTGCTCGGCAATGCCCATCCCGTTGTGCAACAGCACGATCGGCACGCCGGCATCCAGATTGCCCACCAGCGGTGTCAGTGCGGCAATCACCTGACTGGCCTTGGTCATCACCAGCAGACGCTGGATCTTGCCGGGTTTGCTGACAAATCCGCGCTCAATATTGAGCAGCTGGACATGCCCCTCCAGCGAGGTGAAATCGATCCCCGGATGGAGCGTGGATTTATGATGTTCGCGCAACAAGACACGGGTAGATTGACCACTCTGGGTCAGCAGGGAGGCAAAAACGCCGCCGAGGGCGCCACAACCCAACAGTGACCACTTCGGAGTAACGGGTGGAATAACGGGCTGTCGGGAATTTTTTAATCCGCTTGGCATGGTGTGACTCTGTCAGGGTAAGGGTTGCAATCCTCTCAACCTGTTACCGGGGATAAGTGAAGATGTCGCTGGTGGACACTAACGGGTCCACCCGTCCTGTGCGCAGGGGATTCTAGCAGAGCAACCCCATCAAAATCAGCAAATTTGCCCGTTTTCTGGTAGATTTGCCCCCCGATAACGCAACATGAGGAGCTCCGGCTATGCCGTCATTCGATATTGTCTCTGAAGTCAAAATGAACGAGGTGTTGAACGCAGTCGACAACGCCAATCGTGAACTGGCCACCCGTTTCGATTTTCGTGGGGTAGAAGCCAGCTTCGAGTTGAACAAGGAAGAGGTAAAGCTGGAAGCCGATGCTGATTTCCAGCTCAAGCAGATGGTCGAAATCCTGCGCGGTGCCCTGCTCAAGCGCAACATCGAAAACAGCTCCATGGAAGTGGGTGACTCAGTTCACTCCGGCAAACGCTTCCACCTGACCGTCAAGTTCAAGCAGGGGATCGAGAAAGAGATCGCCAAGAAGCTGGTCAAGCTGATCAAGGACTCCAAGATCAAGGTACAGGTCGCCATCCAGGGTGATGAAGTACGTGTCACCGGCAAGAAGCGTGACGATCTGCAAGAGACCATGGCACTGGTCCGTGGCGCCGAACTGGGTCAACCGATGCAGTTCCAGAACTTCCGCGACTGATTTATCCACTCAGCCGTGGCGCACTTGATGACTCGCGCCACGCTATCTAAATCGCGGCCATAAAAAAACCGGAGCAGATGCTCCGGTTTTTTGTACCCCAAGTTTTATTAGAACTTGTAGGTAGCGGCAAAATAATGGCCAATACCGGAAGTATCAGTCATCGGGTTATTAGATTCGTTATCACGAATCAAAGCCATATTGTTGAATACTTTCAAACCATATCCAACAGAATAGCGGTCAGAGTGCCAATAGATACCATTGAACCACTCGAGAGAATTGGATGCATTGAAGCCGTTATCAGCAATCTTATCGGCGCCAAATTTGTAGTCGAGATAACCTTGGTAGGAGATAAAAGAACCGTTGCTAAATGTATAGAATGGCTTAAACCAGTTAGTGGATACCATGTAGCCATCCCACTCACGCTCATTCTCTGCACCGTAGTTCTCGCGCACATAGCGGGCATAAGTGTTGAAACCCACTTTACCAAACCAAGGCACTTCAACATCAGAGCCCAAACCAATGTAGTGCTCAAACAGACCTTTGTCGCCTACGTTAGTTACAGTGGCAATATACAGCTCTTTAACTGGGCCAAAAGAAAGATCTGCACCAGTAAGGGCGTCCAAAGACATACGCGGAGCAAACTTGATGAACATATTGTCACCATTGTGACGGTCATCATGAGTACGATCCAGCAAGTCGAATACGTCAACGTAACCATACAAATCAAACAGACCTGAACGGCCACCAAACTCCATTTCGAAATAAGTAGTGTTCTGATTGTTGAAAGGAATGCGAGCATCAACGCTCTGCATTACGTTGAACTGCATCCACTTGTAGTCATTCTTGTGGATATCACCGCTGTAGTCAGCAGCGAAGGCCGGGGTAGCGGCAGCAGCCAGCAGACCGGCAGCGATCAGAGTCTTGGTAAATTTGGCCATTTTATTGGTCTCTTGTGCGTTAGTTGAGGTTTTCCGTAGCCTGCCCACAAGGAGCGAGAGGGATTCTAATCAAATAAAATTGGGGGTGAAACAACTTCTCGGGAACTTTATCCGGAAGTGTGAATCTAATCACCCCCGATTCTACGCAAACGCTTGCTATTTGTCAGCCGTTGAGAGCAACTCACTCCCTTTTCTGGCGACAAGCACAATCAACAACAACACGGGCAAGCCCAATAAACTGGTTCCGACAAAGAAGGCACTGTAGCCAATCTGCTCCACAACCTGTCCGGAAAAACCGGCCAGCAACTTGGGTAGCAGCAACATTACCGAGCTGAACAGGGCGTACTGAGTGGCCGAAAATGCCACATTGGTCAGGCTGGAGAGATAGGTCACGAAGGCTGCGGTAGCGATACCGGCACTGAGGTTATCCAGCGAGATAATCAGCGTCAGCAGTTCTAGGTTGTGACCAACCTGATTGAGCAGGGCAAACAACAGGTTGGTGCTGGCAGTGAGCAGCGCCCCCAAGAACAGGATGCGCAGCGTGCCGAAGCGCATCACCAGCACGCCCCCCAGCGCAGCCCCCACTAGCGTCATGATGACGCCAAACACCTTGGTAATAGTCGCAACCTCGGTCTTGCTGAACTGCATATCCACATAGAAGCTGTTGGACATCACCCCCATCACCACATCGGCAACCCGATAGCAGGCGATCAGAGCCAGGATCAGCAGCGCTGAGCTGCCATAGCGACGAAAGAAGTCGGCAAACGGACACCAGACCGCCTCATAGCCCCAGGCCCCAGCACTCGCCAGCAGTGCAGGCCACCCTTTTTCCAGGAGCTGCGCCTTGCGTTCTGCCTGTTGTTTGCCCTGCTCGGCCAGATCGATTTCCGGCTCGTGGCAAAACAGCGTGGTGATGAACCCGAGTGACATCAGACCCGCCATCACCAGATAGGTAATCTGCCAGCCACGATAGTCATAGCCACTGTTGCTGCCAAACCACGCTGCCAGCGCCAGCGCACCGGCGCCCGCCATGATCATCGCCAGTCGGTAGCCAGTCATGTAGGAGGCCGCCATCGCCGCCTGTAGCCGCTCGGGAGCAGATTCGATGCGATAGGCGTCGATAACGATATCCTGAGTCGCCGAGGCAAAGGCAACCAGCAGGGCAAACATCGCCAGCTGGGCCAGCTCGGTCTTGGGATCGCAGAACGCCATGCCGACCAGCGCAGCGGCAATCAGCAACTGGGAGAAGAACATCCAACTGCGGCGACGCCCCAGCAGCGTGGAGAGCAACGGCAGCGGCATGCGATCCACCAGCGGCGACCACAACCATTTAAAGCCATAGGCGAGCGCCACCCAGCTCATATAGCCGATATCGGTCAGACTGACATCAGCCTCGCGCAACCAGAATGAGAGGGTACCGAACACCAGCAGCAGCGGCAGACCCGATGAAAAACCCATGGCAAAGAGAATAAATACCCGAAATTCGAGATAAACGGCGAGGGACTCTCTCCAGCTTGGTTTGCGGATCATGTTCAACTACCTGACGACTTTGGAAAAGTGCGTCATTTTGGCAGGTTGATGGCAGATAGCCAAGGCGAGCCAAGAGATAGGTCAAAGAAGCCCGGATAGAGAAAAGGCCCATCCCTAACGGGATGAGCCTTTTATTGTGGCATGGCGGGGCGAGGCGACGAACCGCGTCCGGCGATAGTTACTTGCTCGCTTTCTTGTCGACTTTCTTGTCTGCCGGAGTTTCTGCCAGCAAGACCACCTTCTTCAGAATGATGGGACTGGTCGGCACATCGTTGGCGCGCAGAATGGGGCTGTAACCGGTCTGTACCTGAGCCAGCTTGTCCAGCACCTCCATCCCCTGAACCACCTGACCGAACACGGTATAACCCGCAGAGCCACCGGCGTTGAGGTTATTGTTGTCGACCAGATTGAAGTAGAACTGGCGAGTAGCGCTGTCGACCGCCTGGGTGCGGGCCATGGCGATGGAGCCACGCTTGTTGGGCAGACCGCCGCGCGACTCGTTGACCACAGGCTCATAGGTTGGCAGTTGCTGGAACTGCTGGTTGTAGCCCCCACCCTGCACCACGAAATCCTGGATCACCCGGTGGAAAATGCTGCCGTCATAGCTGCCATCAGCCACGTAGCGCAGGAAGTTCTTCACCGTCTGGGGCGCCTGCTTGGACGCCAGCTCCACCACGATATTGCCGTGGTTGGTCTCCATTCTGACTTTCGGGCCTGCAAACGCCAGCGGGGCGATCAGCATGGCCAGCAACCAGAGTTTTTTCATCATCAGACCCCTGCACCGTTCGGTTGACCTTTCAGGTAACCGCGCAGCGCATCATCGGCCATGATCTGCTGCAGCACGCTACCCAGTTGCAGGTTCAGTGTAGACTCCAGATCGGCCATGCTTGGCTCGCTCGGGCTCTCCTTGCTGGAGGACATGTTGAACTGCTTGGTCAGACGGTTGCCCTGGAAATCGGCGATCACCTGCAGGCTGACGCGGGACTTGGTGACATAGGTAAAGGTCTTCTCTTCCACATTGACTGCGGCGTTGGAGATCACCAGCGTCAGGTTGGTGGTGCCACTGTTGCCCACTTCCAGACCCTGGCTGCGCAGCCCTTCGGCCAGCCGCTCGGCCATCAGCAGGTTGAGCGGACGCTCACTGTTGACCAGCACGGGGGCTTTCTCTTTATGTTTGATGGAGAAGACGTAGGCAGCCTCACGCTTGTCTACCCCTTCCATGGTGATGCGATTGCCAGAGTAGTATTGCTGGTTGGCGGGGATCACCTGCGGATTGAGCAGCGCCGTCTCCGGCCAATGAGTGGCACACCCGCCCAGCATCAGGGCGGCCAGCAGCAAGAGTGACTTTTTCATCATGGTTTCCTTTGGCTTTAGCGTTTGATGGCTTTCAAAATAACGAATTTGCTGTTCGACGCAACGACTTGTGCGTTGGCAAACAAGCGCTTGAGTTTGTTGTGATAGTCCAGATGACGGTTGCCTACTATCCAGAGTTCACCCCCTTGAGGCAACACCCGGTGCGCATCGCTGAACATCTGCCAGGCGATATGATCGGTGATCGCCTGTAGCTGATGGAAAGGAGGGTTGCAGAGGATCCGATCCGCCGAGCCGACCGCCACCCCGTCGAGACAGTTATTGACCATAAAGCGGGCGCGCGGCAGTGCATCGGGCAGATTGTGCTCGACGTTGAGCTGTGCCGAGGCGACTGCCATATAGGATTCATCGATAAAGGTCACCTCCACCTCGCTGTCTTTGGCGAGCAGCGACAGACCCAGCACCCCGTTGCCACAGCCCAGATCGATCACCTTGCGGGCACTGTGGATGGGCAGGTTGTCCAGCATAAAGCGGGCACCGATATCGAGACTGGTGCGCGAGAAGACGTTGGCATGGTTGTGGATGAGCATGCCACTCCCCTCCAGCGGCCAGACAGTCGGGAAGGGGTTGGCCAGCGCGGGTTGCCCCGCCTGCGGCTCGCAGTGAATGAGACGCGCCTTTTTCCAGGCCAGCGAGGTACGGGTAGGCCCCAGATACTTCTCGAACAACTTGAGGGTGGAGGTATGAATATCCTTCGCCTTGCCGGCAGCGATAACGCGGGTTGCCGGTGTCACCACCGCACGCAATGCCAGCAGTTGCTGCTCCAATAGAGCCTGATATTTGGAGACCTTGATCACTACCAGCGCAGGGGCATCGGGCAGCGGCGCCAGCGCATCCTGCAAGCGGATACCACCCGCATCCAGTCCGTTTTCGGCCAGATTGGCCAGGGTCGCCCGCTCACTGATGTAGGAGTCGGTGACGCAGCAGGGGGAGTGCGGATGCAGATAGGCGGCCAGCGCGCCAAAACCGTCATTCATGATGATGACGGGGCCCGCCTGCTCGAGGGGAGACTCCGCCAGGGTGTTGATCAAGTATTCGTCAGCCGCATCCCAGGCTTGCAGGGACTCCTGACTCAGGCGCGGATAGCGGTAGAGCGTGAGCTGGCAATGGGGTGTGTCGAGAAGGGTTTGCATAGGAAGAGTCCAACCTCGGCTTGATTCGTGTATACAGGCGCCAGGGGCGACGCAAAGTGGCGCTATTCTAGCGAGGAGCAGGAATTTCACCAGTTCGATGCGCATCAAGGGGGCAACTGACGGGTGATTTCCCTCTTACGGGGGCTTATTCCATCCCGCGACTGCCGATAGAATGGCCCGACATTCACTCTGGAAGCCGATCCGATGACCATCCAACAACTGATTGAAGCCAAGCTGACCGCCGCCCTCTCCCCCACCGTGCTGGAGGTGATCAACGAGAGCCACATGCACCGTGTGGAACCGGGATCTGAGAGCCACTTCAAGGTGGTGATCGTCAGCGAGCAATTTGCAGGGCAGCGGCTGCTGGCCCGTCATCGTCAGGTCAATGCCGTACTGGCCGACGAGCTGGCCGGTGCCGTTCATGCACTGGCACTTCATACCTACACCGAGACCGAGTGGCAGGAAAAAGGCCATGCCCCGCGCACCCCGAGCTGCGTTGGCAAACCGTCACTCTCCTGAAACCGGTTGTACCACAGGATTCCCCTAGAGAACCTGCCAACAAAAATTAAACATATTTCCCCCATTGGCCCCGAAAAGGCTACATCCAAGGGGGTATATTTCGGCATCAAGGCTTTTTGCTCATAGTGGAGGCAACGGCAAATACCCCCATCGAGGTATCGAAATAAAAAAACCTTTAAAACCACTACTTACAAGGTGTCGGGGGCTTATTCATTGCAGGTTAATTTTGTGATGGCACGGGGATTTTGCCCATTTGGCATGGCAGAAAATGCACCTTAAGTGGTAAACTCAAGCGCTTTTGAGTGAGCCTGCATGTTGAATAATTGTTGAGCCTGCCCACCTGGCACAACCACAACATCGACTCATTCAACCACCCGTCGTGATGTATTTCTCGGCGCTAACCAACCTCTCCCGTAACGGTAGTGCAAGTAAGTATGATTACAATCAAAAGAGGACTGGACATCCCCGTGCTGGGTGCGCCAGAGCAAGTAATCTACGATGGCCCCGCCATCACCCGTGTTGCGACACTGGGCGAGGAGTTTGTGGGGATGCGACCTACTATGTTCGTCAAAGTAGGTGATCGCGTCATCAAAGGTCAGGATCTTTTTGAAGACAAGAAGAATCCGGGCGTTAAATTCACAGCTCCTGCCACCGGTGTGGTTTCAGAGATCAACCGTGGTGCCAAACGTGTTCTCCAGTCTGTGGTCATCGACCTCGACGGTTCCGATGAACAGGTGACGTTTGAGCATTTTGCCTCTGCCGAGCTGGCCAAGCTCGAGCGCAGCAAGGTGCAAGAGATCCTGGTCGCATCAGGTCAGTGGACTGCGTTGCGTACCCGTCCGTTCAGCAAAGTCCCCGCGGTAGCGTCTGCCCCGCGCGCCATCTTTGTGACTGCAATGGACACCAACCCGCTGGCAGCCGATGCCGAGCTGATTATCAAGGAACAGCCGCAGGCCTTCCTCGATGGTCTGGCCGTATTGACCCGCCTGACCGACGGCGCCGTCTACGTCTGTAAAGGTGAAGGCAGTCTGCCCCACTCTCCGCTGGCTCAGGTCAAGGAAGAGATCTTCGTTGGTCCACACCCTGCCGGCCTGCCGGGTACCCATATCCACTTCCTGGATCCGGTCAGCAGCACCAAGGTGCAGTGGCACATCAACTATCAGGATGTGATCGCATTCGGCAAGCTGTTCACCACCGGTCAGATCTTCACTGACAAGGTGATCGCGCTGGCTGGCCCGAACGTGCTCAAGCCGCGTCTGCTGCGTACCCGTCTGGGCGCCTGCATCAGCCAGCTCACCAACAATGAGCTGCGGGCCGACGAAAACCGTATCATCTCCGGTTCTATCCTGAGTGGTGCCAAAGCCGAAGGTGTTCACGACTACCTGGGCCGCTACCACAATCAGGTTTGCGTGCTGGGTGAAGGTCGCGAGAAAGAGTTCCTGGGCTGGATCAACCCCAGCGCCAACAAGTTCTCTATCACCCGTACCACCCTCTCTCATCTGATGAAGGGCAAGCTGATCAACTTCACCACCACTACCAACGGTAGTGACCGTTCCATGGTGCCTATCGGCAACTATGAGCGGGTGATGCCACTCGACATCCTGCCGACCCTGCTGCTGCGGGACATGGTCTCCGGCGATACCGACGGTGCGCAAGCACTGGGCTGCCTGGAGCTGGATGAGGAAGATTTGGCGCTCTGTACCTTTGTCTGCCCCGGCAAGACAGAGTACGGCCCGATCTTGCGTGAGTGCCTGACCAAGATTGAACTGGAAGGTTAAGCGATGAGTTTCAAGCAACTTCTTGAAAATATGGAACACCACTTCGAACCGGGTGGAAAGTACGCCAAGTACTATGCCCTGTTCGAAGCGGCGTACACCCTGTTCTACACCCCGGGTAGCGTTACCCGCAACGCCTCCCACGTTCGTGATGCGCTCGATCTGAAGCGCATGATGATCATGGTGTGGCTAGCCGTGTTCCCGGCCATGTTCTGGGGCATGTACAACGTTGGTAACCAGGCGATTGCCGCCATTGCCCACATGGGCTCGGCTGCTGGTGCCAGCAGCTGGCAATATGCGCTGGCTACCATGCTGGGCGCCTCCCTCGATCCGGCTGTAGCCGGTATCGGCAGCAAGATGCTGATCGGCGCCACCCACTTCTTCCCGATCTACATCACCGTCTTCTTTGTCGGTGGTTTCTGGGAAGTGCTGTTCGCCATGGTGCGCAAACACGAGATCAACGAAGGCTTCTTCGTAACCTCCATCCTGTTTGCCCTGATCGTGCCGCCCGAGCTGCCCCTGTGGCAAGCTGCGCTGGGTATCACCTTCGGTGTGGTGATGGCCAAAGAGGTGTTCGGTGGTACCGGCAAGAACTTCCTGAACCCGGCGCTGGCTGGTCGTGCGTTCCTGTTCTTCGCCTACCCGGGCCAGATTTCCGGTGACGCCGTATGGGTTGCCGTTGACGGCTTCTCCGGCGCGACTGCCCTGAGCCAGTGGGCCCAAGGCGGCCAGATGGCGCTGATCAACGGTGCAACCGGCCAGGCTATCAGCTGGATGGACGCTTTCCTGGGTAACCTGCCGGGTTCCATCGGTGAAGTCTCTACCCTGATGATCCTGCTGGGTGCCGCCATGATCGTCTACATGCGCATCGCCTCCTGGCGCATCATCGCCGGCGTGATGATCGGTATGATCGCCACCTCCCTGCTGTTCAACGTCATCGGTTCCGATACCAACCCCATGTTCAACATGCCGTGGCACTGGCATCTGGTACTGGGTGGCTTCGCCTTCGGTATGGCCTTCATGGCGACCGACCCTGTCTCCGCCGCCTTTACCAACAAAGGCAAGTGGTGGTATGGCGCCCTGATCGGCGTAATGGTCGTGCTGGTTCGCGTGGTCAACCCTGCGTTCCCGGAAGGCATGATGCTGGCCATTCTGTTTGCGAACCTGTTTGCTCCCCTGTTTGACCACTTCGTCGCTCAGGCAAACATCAAGCGGAGGATTGCTCGTGGCGTTTAATAAAGATTCAACCCTCGGCACCGTCAGCGTGGTCACCGGCCTGTGTCTGGCCTGTTCCATCGTGGTATCCGTTGCCGCTGTGGGCCTGCGTTCTACCCAGCAGGAAAACAAGGCGCTGGACAAGCAGAGCAACATTCTCGCCGTAGCCGGTGTGGATGTGAGCGAAGTGGCCAAGCGCGACCTGGCCAAACTGTACGGCGAGAAGATCGAAGCGCGTCTGGTGGATCTGGCGACCGGTGACTTTGTTGACGGCGATGCCGACAACTTCGACACCAAGCAGGCAGCCAAAGATCCGGCCCGCAGCATCCGTCTTGCCGCCGCTGACGACAAGGCCAGCCTGCGTCAGATCTCCAAGCAGATCCCGGTATTCTTCGCCAAGGATGCCGAAGGCAAGATCGACAGCATCATCCTGCCCATCTACGGTCAGGGTCTGTGGTCGACCATGTATGCCTTCGTCGCCGTTGCCGCTGATGGCCAGACCATCAAGGGCATCACCTACTATGACCACGGTGAAACCCCGGGTCTGGGTGGCGAGATCGAAAACCCGGCCTGGCAGGCGCTGTTCAAGGACAAGAAACTGTTCGACCAGAATGGCATGCCGGCGCTGCGCGTCATCAAGGGCCATGCTCCGGCGGGCTCCGAGCACGAGATCGATGGTCTCTCCGGTGCCACTCTGACCGGTAACGGCGTACAGCATACCTTCGACTTCTGGATGGGTCCCAAGGGCTTCGGTCCTTTCCTGGCCAAGGTTCGTGCAGGAGAAATCAACAATGGCTGACAAGAGCGAAATGAAGAAGTTGCTGTTGACGCCTGTGCTGGGCAACAACCCCATCGCCTTGCAGGTGCTGGGTGTCTGTTCTGCACTGGCGGTTACCAGCCAGATGAAAACTGCGTTTGTAATGACCCTCGCGGTCATGGCGGTCACCGCCTTCTCAAACCTGTTCATCTCCCTGATCCGCAACCAGATCCCGAACAGCGTCCGGATCATCGTGCAGATGGCGATCATCGCCTCACTGGTTATCGTGGTTGACCAGGTGCTCAAGGCGTACGCCTATGACATCTCCAAGCAGCTGTCGGTCTTCGTGGGTCTGATCATCACCAACTGTATCGTAATGGGCCGCGCTGAAGCGTACGCCATGAAGAGTGCCCCGCTGCCCTCCTTCCTGGATGGTATCGGCAACGGTCTGGGCTATGGTGCCATTCTGCTGAGTGTCGCGACCGTGCGTGAACTGCTGGGCTCCGGCACCTGGTTCGGCATCGAGCTGCTGCCGCTGGTGAACAACGGTGGCTGGTATGTGCCCAACGGCCTGCTGCTGCTGCCGCCGAGTGCATTCTTCATCATTGGTCTGATCATTTGGGGCGTGCGCACCAAGGATCCCAAGCAGGTGGAGGCGAAGGATTAAGGTATGGAACACTATCTGAGTCTGTTGATTAAATCGATCTTCATCGAAAACCTGGCACTCTCCTTCTTCCTGGGGATGTGTACCTTCCTGGCGGTGTCCAAGAAGGTAAAGACCTCCATGGGTCTGGGTATTGCCGTTATTGTGGTGCAGACCATCGCGGTTCCTGCCAACAACCTGATCTACAACTACGTGCTTAAAGATGGCGCTCTGGTATCCGGTCTGGATCTGAGCTTCCTGAGCTTCATCACCTTCATCGGTGTGATTGCAGCACTGGTACAGATCCTGGAGATGGCGCTGGACAAGTACTTCCCGGCACTCTACAACGCGCTGGGTATCTTCCTGCCGCTCATCACCGTGAACTGCGCCATCTTCGGTGGCGTCTCCTTCATGGTGCAGCGTGACTACAACTTCATGGAGTCTGTGGTCTACGGTGTGGGTTCAGGGGCAGGCTGGATGCTGGCGATCGTTGCGCTGGCAGGTATCCGCGAGAAGATGAAGTACTCCGATGTTCCGGAAGGCCTGCGCGGTCTGGGCATCACCTTCATCACCGCCGGTCTGATGGCGCTGGGCTTCATGTCCTTCTCTGGTATCTCCCTGTAATCGGCTTTCCTGCAATCAGAAAGGAACGATAGATGGAAATTATTTTGGGTGTGGTCATGTTTACCGTGATCCTGCTGGCACTGGTGGCAGTCATTCTGTTCGCCAAGTCCAAGCTGGTGACCGCGGGCGACGTGACAATCAGCATCAATGGTGACCCGGCCAAGGCTGTGACCAGCCCGGCCGGTGGCAAGCTGCTCGGCGTGCTGGCTGGCAGCGGTATCTTCGTCTCCTCCGCCTGTGGCGGCGGTGGCTCCTGCGGCCAGTGCAAGGTACGGGTGAAATCCGGTGGCGGCGACATTCTGCCGACCGAACTGGATCACATCAGCAAGGGCGAAGCCCGTCATGGCGAGCGTCTGGCCTGTCAGGTTACCGTTCGCTCCGACATGGATATCGAACTGCCGGAAGAGATCTTCGGGGTGAAGAAGTGGGAATGTACTGTTATCTCCAACGATAACAAGGCCACCTTCATCAAGGAGCTCAAGCTGCAGATCCCCGATGGCGAGAGCGTACCGTTCCGCGCCGGTGGTTATATCCAGATTGAAGCCCCGGCTCACCACGTGCACTACAAGAACTTCGATATTCCCGAGGAGTATCGCGGTGACTGGGATCGCTTCAAGATCTTTGAGCTGGAGTCCAAGGTCGATGAGCCGATCATCCGTGCCTACTCCATGGCCAACTATCCGGAAGAGTTCGGCATCATCATGCTGAACGTACGTATCGCGACCCCGCCGCCCAGCAACTGGACTGCCCCTCCGGGACAGATGTCCTCCTACATCTTCAGCCTGAAGGCTGGCGACAAGGTGACTATCTCCGGTCCGTTCGGTGAGTTCTTCGCCAAAGACACCGATGCCGAAATGGTATTCATCGGTGGTGGTGCAGGTATGGCGCCGATGCGTTCCCATATCTTCGACCAACTGCGTCGCCTGAAGTCCAAGCGCAAGATGAGCTTCTGGTACGGCGCCCGTTCCAAGCGCGAAATGTTCTATGTCGAAGACTTTGACATGCTCGCCGCCGAGAACGAGAACTTCACCTGGAACGTCGCCCTGTCTGATCCGCAACCGGAAGACAACTGGGACGGCTACACCGGCTTCATCCACAACGTGCTCTACGAGAACTATCTCAAGAACCACGAAGCACCGGAAGATTGCGAGTTCTACATGTGTGGACCTCCGGTGATGAACGCTGCCGTCATCAACATGCTCAAAGACTTGGGCGTTGAAGACGAAAACATCCTGTTGGATGACTTTGGTGGTTAATCCATGCACAGTGTTGTAAAGACCTGGCTAGCCTTCGGGCTAGCCTTTTTCTTGACTGGGTGCGGTCAGGAGACGGTCCAATCCAAACCGGAGATCCACATCACCGGCAGCACCATGGGCACTTATTACTCCATCAAGGTGGCGGACAGTGCCATCAGCGATCCGGCCAAGCTTCAAGCTGAGGTGGATGTGTTGCTGGAGCGGGTCAACGACCAGATGTCGACCTATCGCCCCGATTCCGAACTGTCGCGCTTCAACCAGAGCCGTGACAACAAACCGGTTGTGGTCTCCCGCGATACCGCACGGGTCGTCACAGAGGCCATTCACATTGGCCGTGAGAGCCAGGGGGCGCTGGACGTCACCGTTGGCCCCTTGGTCAATCTGTGGGGCTTTGGCCCGGACAAGAAGCCGACCAAGGTTCCCTCCGATGAGCTGATCACCCAGACTCGCCAGAAGACCGGTCTGGGCAACCTGCACGTCATAACCTCGGTGGATGCCGACACCCTGCAAAAAGATATTCCGGACCTCTACGTCGATCTCTCCGCCATCGCCAAGGGCTTTGGTGTGGACAAGGTAGCCGAGTATCTGGAGTCACTGGGTGCGCGCAACTATCTGGTGGAGATTGGCGGCGAGCTGCGGATCAATGGCGTCAACGGCAAGGGTCACCCCTGGCGCGTCGCCATCGAGAAGCCCACCGCAGGCACCGGCACGGTGCAAGAGGTGATCGTGCCCGGTGATAACGGGGTGGCTACCTCCGGCGATTACCGCAACTACTATGAACTGGATGGTCAGCGCTTCTCCCACACCATAGATCCGCGCAGCGGCAAACCGATCCAGCACCGTCTGGTGTCGGTCACCGTGATCCACCCCTCCTGCATGACTGCAGACGGGTTGGCCACCGTGTTTATGGTGATGGGGACCGAGAAAAGCCTGGCCTATGCCAACGAGCGCGGCCTGGCGATCTTCGTGATCACCAAGACGGACAACGGCTTTGAAGAGGCTTACTCCGATGCCTTCAAGCCCTATCTGGTCAAGAAGTAAGAGGTAGAGATGCAGATTTTTCTGATCACCTTCGGGGTATTCATGCTGGTGATAGCCGCCATGGCTATCGGTTACATCTTCCAGAAGAAGACCATCTCCGGCTCCTGTGGCGGTCTGGGTAGCGTCGGCATCGAGAAAGAGTGCGATTGCCCGGAACCCTGCGACAACCGCAAGAAGAAGATGGCCAAGGAAGAGGCCCGTCGCAAGATGCTGGAAGAGAACCGCATCATCTGATGACTCTGGTTTTTCGGTAAACAAAAGCGCGCCATCGGCGCGCTTTTTACTGGGCGTTATCTTGCGTTAACGGTCAGGGCTGACGTTCGATATAGAGGATCACTTCGCCAAGATGGATACCGAACTTGCTGATCTCGGCACGATTGATTAGACGCTCTTCGTCCAGCAGGTACATCCAGTCATCGAAGCTCACCCGTACCACCTCGCCATCCGGCAGCGCCAGATCAAGCTGATAACGCCAGTTGAGGGCAAACCCTTGGCTTTTACCCATCGCCTCCCCCACCACATCGGAAGCAGTACCGCGCCAATGACCATCATCGCCCTTGCTCAGATACCAGGTACGGGTCTGCTGGCGGCCATCATCAAAGTAGAACTGCTCGAACAGCTCTCCCTTGCCATCCTTCCAACGACCCACCATCTCGACCCGAAAGCGACTGGTCACTTCGCCGCTGCGGTCGGTTACCAAGCCGTGAGCCACTAATTTACCGTTGAAGAAACGGGCGAGATCCCAGTTTGGCCCCTGCCCCCGATAGTCATCGAGACTGGCACCACAGCCGCTCAGCAGCAAAAAAGGGAGCAACAGCAACCAGCGGTATGCACGATAGAAAAACATTGGAAACTCCATGTTCAGGGTTGGCCACGCAGGCGGCGGGTCAGGGCGGGATCGCGGCTGTTGTCAGCCAGCCAGATGGCGAGAAAAGCGGCCGAGAATTGCGGATCGGCCAGGGTGCCGAGGGGTTTTTCCTGCCACCAGAAGTGGCCTGCCCCGCCCTTGTCGACATAGAAGGTGAGCTTGTCGCCTGCCTGCACATCGGGCCAGAGTGCAGCGAGCTGGCCGAGCCAGCGCTGACGCTCGGCGTCAGAGCCAAGACCGAGTCGCTGCCACTCGGCGGCAGTGGCGCTCAGCAGATCTTCCCGCTCGATGGCTCTGGCATAGGTGAGGGTCAGGGCCTGCGGATAGTGACCGGGCTGATAGCGCCCGCTTTCACTGTAGAGGGTGGCATCGTAGAGCTTGAACCAGAGCCAGTTCATCTCCCCCTGCCCGACCGGGCGCAGCTGCTGCCAGGGGGCGGCAGAAGCCTGCACCGCGGTTGCAGCCAAGAGCGTAAACGCCAAAAGCAGCGGGTTAATTCCACCCCATATGCCAGTGGTTGGGGTCTTCCAGTTCATGCCAGTCCATCTCCTGTTCTTGCAGGGTGTTGATATCCTGCATCACCACCTGCACCAGCCGCCCCTGCGCATCCCGCTGGCAGGCAACCACCAGATAGAATCGATCAGTCAGCTCATGCTGGCTCTCTTTGGTCCATTTGGAAAAAAGCAACGAGTCGGTCGAAAAGGTGTTTGTCATGACTCACCCTCCAGCTTGACCATTACCCACAGGAGTACGGGTAACCACCACATCCAGATCACTGCCAGCAGCGCCGTACTGATCCAGATGCCCCAGGGTAAGTTTACTGCCCCCATGGCAGCCCCCGCCACATAGGAGGAGGCACCGCCAAACACGCCAAACAGTGCCTGCTGCCAGCGAGGCAAGCGCAGCAGCCAGCGCATACCGTGGGCAAGCGTCAGGGCAAAACCGAGCCAGAGCAGCACCAGCCAAAGGGGAAAACCGGACGGGAACCGGAACAGGCCGAGCTGCCAGAGCAGGGCATCCAGCAGACAGCCGGCAACCGCGATGGGGAGCAGCCGCCAGTCACGCAGGCGGCTGGGTGAGAAGATAAAGTGCAGCAGCAACATTGCCAGCAGCGGACCCGGCTGCTGCCACTTCACCGCCAGCAACCAGTAGAGGTTGAACCCCAGCAGGTGAGCCCACTGCCACATGGTCAGTGACCGCTTACTGGCAAATCACCCGACCAGCCAGCAGGCCCCGGCTTGGCGGCCTCCAGCTGTACCAGACTGATGCTGCGCTCCCAGAATCCCCCCTCGCAATAGGCGAAGTAGAAGTGCCACAGCCGGATGAAATCCTGGCTGTAACCGAGTTTGGGCAGCTCGGGCGCCAACGCCAGAAAGCGATCGCACCAGTGAGCAAGGGTGCGGGCATAGTGATGGCCGTGATCGTGCAACCGCACCAGCTGCATGTCGGTCTCCCGCGCCAGCAGCCCCGCCATCTGGGAGACGCTCGGCAGGCAGCCACCGGGGAAGATATAACGCTGGATAAAATCAACCCCGCGCAGATACTGGGCATGGCGCTGATCGGCGATGGTGATGGCTTGAATCAGCAGGCGGCCACCGGGCTTGAGCAGCCGTGACAACTGGCGGAAATAGTCGGGCAGGAAGGCGTGGCCCACTGCCTCGATCATCTCGATGGAGACCAGCTTGTCATAGGTGCCCTCCAGCTTGCGGTAATCCTCCAGCAGCAAGGTGATGCGATCCCCCAGCCCCTCCCGCACAATCCACTCCTTGGCATAGTCATGCTGGGCCCGGGAGATAGTCGTGGTGGTCACCCGGCAGCCATAGTGGCGGGCGGCATAGACGGCGAGGCCGCCCCAGCCGGTGCCGATCTCCAGCAGATGATCGTCAGGCCCCAGCTCCAGCCGCTCGCAGATGGTGCGCAACTTGGCCTGCTGCCCCTCTTCCAGAGTGGCCTCGGCGCTCGGATAGATGGCGCTCGAGTACTGCATATGGCTGTCGAGAAAACCCTGATAGAGGGTATTGCCGAGATCGTAGTGGGCGGCGATGTTGGAGCGCGAGCCGGTCAGAGTATTGCGATTGAGCCAGTGGCGCACCTTGTTGAACGGGAAACTGAGCCAGCCCAGGCGACGCTCAAGGGAGTCGAGCAGGGTCAGATTGCGGGCCAGCAGCCGCACCAGTGCCACCGGATCCGGGCTGGTCCAGAGCCCCTCCACCCAGGTTTCTCCGGCGGCAATACTGCCCCCCAGCAACAGGCGACGATAGAAGGCAGGATCCTGCACCACCAGTTCGGCATGCAGATCGGTGCCCGCAACGCCAAAGCTGTGGCGCTCACCGCCATCCCGCAGCAGCAGCTGGCCATGTTCGAGGCGACCCAGCAGATTGAGCAGCAGTTGTCTTGCCCCCTTGTCGATGAAAGAGGCAGAGAGGGTTGATTGAGCAAGTTCCATTAGCGGCTCTCCGGATGGGTAAATATCGGGGTTCGTTTGATAAATAGACGCAGGGCCTGCCAGTAGATCCCGAGCAGCACCTTCATGGTCATCCAGGGCCAGCGGGCCAGCAGGGCCACCAGCCCCTTGCGCGACAAGGGTTCGCGAGTGAGCGCCAGGGTTGCGTCAAACAGCTTGGCTTCACCGGATACGGGATGACTCTCGATATGGATCAGTGTCTCCTGCGCAGGCGGCCTGATGCGCCAGTGATAACACATCGCCAGCCCCATAAAGGGGGAGACGTGAAAATCCTTGTCATGGGGTGCCAGCGCCGCCAAATCCAGCAGGTAGTAGTGACGCTCGTTCCAAGGGGTGTTCGACACCTCTGCCAGCAGATAGCGCGCCTCGCCCTGCCGGTAGCAGAAGTAGAAGTTGACCGGGCTGAAGTAGAACCCCAGACAGCGCACATTGCCGAGAAGCAGCACCCGTCCCTCGGGGTCGGCATCGCCCCCCAGCTCGCTCACCTTCTGCCACACCGCCTGCTTGAGGCTTCCCTCACTCCCCTTGAGATAGTCATGGCGGTGAAACGAAAGCAGCCCCGAGCGCTCCACCCCGAACCAGCGCCCCTGATCGAGCTGCGGCAACTCGTCGAGATCCAGTCCCAGCATAAAGAGGCTGTAGGAGAAGGCGTGAGCCCGCGGTGCAAAACGGCGGTGGCGCACCGAGCCCTGCCAGATGGCGCTGGTGACGCCAGCCAGTTCGTCTGTACGCTCATGTTCGGTGGCCACGGTGGCGCCGTTCATAGCTCGGCTCCGAATCGCCTGGCAACATCCAGCGCGCTGCGCACCCCATCCTCGTGGAAGCCGTTGTACCAGTAGGCACCACAGAAGTGGGTGTGCTGCTGGCCGCAGATCTCCGCGCGCCGTTGCTGGGCGGCAATAGAGGCCTGATTGAACACCGGATGGTGGTAGACGAAGCGGCGCAGCACCTTGCTCTCATCCACCTTGCCCTTGGGATTGAGGCTGACGCAGAAGGGCTCCGGCGAGTTCACCCCCTGCAGGATGTTCATGTTGTAGCTCACCAGTGGCCGCGCCTCGTCATTGCCATCGAGCTGATAGTTCCAGCTGGCCCATGCCTTGCGGCGGGTGGGCAGGCAGCGCGCATCGGTATGGAGCCAGACATCGTTGGCCTGATAGGGCATGTCGCCGAGGATGGCCTGCTCCCGCTCGCAGGGATCCGCCAGCAGTGCCAGCGCCTGATCGCTGTGGCAGGCGAAGATCACCTCGTCAAACCGCTCCTCGCCGTAACTGCTCTGGATCACCACGCCATCCGCGTCCCGCCGTACGCTCTGCACCGGACAGGCGAGGCGGATCTGCGACTGCCAACCCGCGGTAAGGGGGCCGATATATTCCCGCGAGCCACCCGGGATCACGTACCACTGGGGGCGATTGGCCACATCCAGCAGGCCGTGGTTGGCAAAAAAGCGCAGGAAGAAGCCAAGGGGGAAGGCGCGCATATCGGCCAGGGTCGATGACCAGATCGCCGCCCCCATCGGCAAGATGTAGTGGCGGGCGAAGTAGTCGCTAAACTCCCCCGCCAGCAGAAAGTCCCCCAGGGTCAGCTCGGGGACTGCATCCTGATGTTGACCATCTGCCAGCCAGGCCCGTGCCTCCCGGTTGAACCGCAAAATCTCGGCGACGAAACCGTAGAAGCGCGGACTCAGCAGATTGCTGCGCTGGGCAAACAGGGTATCTAGATTGTGGCCGTTATACTCCAGCCCCTCCGGGCTCTTTACCGAGAAGCTCATTTCGGCCGGTTGGCGCGCCATGCCGATCCGCACCAGCAACTTCAAGAAGTTGGGATAGGTGCGATCATTGAAGACGATAAAACCGGTGTCGATGGCATAACTGCGGCCAGCCTGATTCACATCGACGGTGGCGGTGTGTCCCCCCAGGGTCGGCGCCGCCTCGAACAGGGTGATGTCATGGAGTTTGTGGAGCAGAAAACCGGCGGTGAGCCCCGAGATCCCTGAACCGACGATGGCGATCTTTTTCTTCATGAATGGCTTCCTTTCGATACGAGTGCGCGGCCAAGGCGCAGCCAGAGCCCCACCGGCAGCGCACCAAGCAGACGCAGCAACCAGATGAAACGGCGGGGAAAGTGGATCTGGTGACGACCTGCAGTCAGCCCGTCCATGATGGCGCGGGAGGCCTGCTCCACCGTCACCAGACAGGGCATGGGAAAATCATTTTTGGCGGTCAGCGGCGTCTGGACAAAGCCGGGGCGGATCAGGGTCACCCCAATCCCTTTGCTGGCCAAATCGAGGCGCAAGGTATCCGCCAGATAGTCGAGGGCCGCCTTGGAGGCGCCATAGGCCTCGGCTCGCTGCAGCGGCAGCCAGCTCACCGACGAGCTGACGATGGCTAGCCGAGATCCCGCCCCGAGCAACGGCAAGAAGGCGGCCAAAGCATGGCCGGTAGCGGTCAGATTGGTCTCAATCACTCGGGCAAACAGCTCGCTGTCAAACCCCTCCGCCACATCCATGTATTCGCAGTTGCCTGCGTTGAGGATCAGCAGATCGAGGGATGACAGCGTAGCAGCCACCCCGTTCATAGCGGCCAGATCCCGGGCATCGAACTGCAGCGGCGTGACGCCGTGCAGCCCCAGCGCCTGCAGTCGTTCGCCATCGCGGCCACAACCCCACACCTGCCAGCCTGCCCGCCGGTAATCCAGCGCCAACTGGCGACCGATGCCGGAGGTCGCCCCTGTAATAAGCACTCGGCCGCTCATGCGCCAAGCCTCATCTTGATAGTGCGCACCACTGGCCCGAGCAGCGGCAACTGCTCGTAGAGCATGGCGCCCAGGTCAAAATAGTCCCTGTGCTGGCACACCTTGCCCGCCTCGTCGAATTCGAGGCGGGTGGCCCCCTCCACCGTCACCGGCTCACCACCACGCAATCTGGGGTGAGAGAAGGTCATGGTCCAGCCGAGCCAGGCCTGCTGCCCTTGTTGCTGCTGACTGGTGATGACGAAACGGCAGTAGGCGAGGCGCTGATAGAGGGCGGCAAAATAGTCGCCAAGGGCCGCCAGCCCCTCGATACGGTGGGCCGGATCGGTAAAGACCACCTGTTCGGCATAGACCTCGGGCAAGCGGTGCAACTGCTGTTTGTCCAGTTGCTGATAGAGGCCAATAAAGCGGGCCAGCGGCTCGTTCATCCTATTTCTCCAGAGAGCGAAACATCTCGATGGCTCTCACCCGGGCAACGGCGTGATCCACCATGGGTGCCGGATAATCCTGTCGCCCCTTGAGCCGAAGCCAGTCGTGGGGCTGATGCACATAAGCGGCAGGAATATCGGCAAGTTCAGTTACCCAGGTACGGATAAACTCCCCTTGTGGATCAAATCGTTGCCCCTGAGTGGTGGGATTGAAGACCCGAAAATAGGGCGCCGCATCGGCGCCGGTACCCGCCGCCCACTGCCAGCCGCCGTTGTTGGCCGCCAGATCGCCATCGATGAGCCGACTCATGAAGTAATCCTCCCCGAGCCGCCAGTGGATATGGAGATCCTTGGTGAGAAAGCTCGCCACTATCATCCGCAGCCGGTTGTGCATCCAACCGGTGGCGTTGAGACAGCGCATCGCCGCATCGACGATGGGGTAGCCGGTTCGTCCCTCGCACCAGGCGGCGAAGGCGTCCGGATCCCAGCTCCACGGCAAGGCCGCCGTCTCGGGCTTGAAGGGACGATTCATGGAGAGGGTCGGGATCAGTACCAGCAGGTGGCGATAAAACTCACGCCAAATGAGCTCATTGAGCCAGACAAAGCCGGGCTGGGCCTTGGACTGGGGCCGATAGCCAAGCCGCTGCTGAAGCGCCGCCACACACTGACGAGGACTGATGATGCCCGCCGCCAGATAGGGGGAAAGCACAGAGGTGCCCGCGATGGCAGGAAAATCCCGGGTCTCCCCATAGTCGAGCACCGCCTGCTCCAAAAAAATGTTCAAACGGCGCAGAGCTTCTGCCTCCCCCACCGGCCAGCGGGGATCCGCCGTCAGCTCGCCGAGCGCCTCATCAACCCACGCCCGCTCAGCCAGCGGCTGCCAAGGCAAAGGCTCGCCACGCGGTGTCGGCGCCCGATGAATGACAAACCCCTCCTCGTCGAGTGCCTTGAGCCAGGCGCGGCTGAAAGGGGTGAAGACCTTGAACATCTCACCCGAGCCGGTCAGTACCCGCCCCGGCGGCAATACGCAGCAGCCGTTGAACCAGTGACAACTCACCGCCTGCTCTGCCAGTGCGGCGCTGACGGCGTGGTCGCGACGCTGCTCGTCGATCTCGATAGCCTGATTGGCGTAGAGCTGGGTCACACCCTGCTCGCGGCAGAGGTTTGCCAACACAGCGGGCACCTCGGCAAAAGTCTCCACTCGCAGCAGATGGAGCGGGATGCCAAGGGCCGCCAGCTCGCGGCCCAATTCATCTACCTGCGCCAACATAAAGCGCTGACGGATGGGGGCCATTTTGTGCTGCCGCCACTGGGTGGGGGAGATGATAAAGAGCGCGGCGACCGGTTCATCACCGGCGCAGGCATGCCGCAGCGCGGGGTTGTCAGCAAGGCGTAGATCGTGGCGAAACCAGACCAGCTTCATGACTTTTTCCTCCCGTGCCCGCTGGCACCAGCCGCAGCTGGTGTATCTGCCATCAGCTCGGCAAGGCTCGCCTGCCAGCCATAGGCTTTAAGCCACTCATCGTCGTAGAGGCGCCCCAGCTCGCCAAACAGGCGTGTGCCTGCGGGCCACCCGGCGGCCAGCTCCTGCTTGCCGAGCCCGGCCCCCAGCAGTACCAGCCAGGGGGTAACGGCACGCCCCTCCAGCAAGCTGGCATGGCGCGGCTCGACCGCCCCCAGCAGTTGCACCTCATAACCCTGACCGATCAACTCGTAGGCGGCCCAGACCAAATCGAGGGGGCCGACTTGCCCCCAGCTCGCCAGCGTGATCGGCACGCCCTTCTCCTGCTCGATCAGGTGGCGGGCGAAGCGGGTATGGAGCCAGCCCAGCCACACCTGTTGCAGCAGCTCGCCATCGGGCCGCTCGCGCCACAGCCCCAGCAGCCGTTCCACCAGCGGTTGCAGTATCCGGCTGCGCACCAGCTCGAACGGGTAGCTCGCCAGCAGATCGTTGAGTTCAGCCTCCGCCTTGCGCTGGTTGAAGGCGAGCAGCGCCTGACTGAACTGCTCCAGGGTTTGCTGCCAGTGATCGCTCACCGGCGCGGAATGGGGTTCGCTCAAGAGCCCCTTCACCTGCCCGATACTCACTCCCCGCTCCAGCCAGCTCAGGATCTCGCCGATTTGGCGGATATCCTGCTCGCTGTAGAGGCGGTGGCCCTTTTCGGTGCGGGCCGGTTGCACCAGACCGTAGCGGCGCTGCCAGGCGCGCAGGGTCACGGCGTTGACGCCGGTGAGACGGGAGACCTCGCGAATGGGGTAGATCCCCTCATCAGCCAGAGGAGCAACTTCTTGCGATAAATCAGACATGACAACGTCCATCAAACAGAGGGGTAAAGCCCCCCGGCGCAAACCATGCGCCGGGGCAACAGAACGGATTCAGAGCCCGTAACGCAGCTTGAGCGTATCGGGGTGCGGATTGAGATAAACCTGCTCGGCGAGGTAGGGATTGGGGTACTCGCGCAGGTAGTGGCGGATCAGGGTGAGCGGCACCAGCAAGGGGAATATGCCGGTGCGGTACTTGTCGATGGTATCGGCAAGCTCCTGCTTCTGGGCCGGGGTCAGCACCCGCTTGAAGTAGCCCTGCAGGTGCATCAGCACATTGGTGTGGCTGCGGCGGTTGGCTCGCAGGGTCAGCGCCGTCATCAATCCCTTGATGTAGTTGTCGGCCACCTCCTGCAAGTTGGCGGACTTGCCCAGATTGCCGAGCAGCTTGCCAAGCGCCCGGTAGTGGGTGGTGGCGTGGGAGAGCACCAGATACTTGTAACGGGAGTGGAAGCGGATCAGCGCAGAGGCAGTGATGCCGCGGGTGCAGAGCTGCTGCCAGTCGTGGTAGGCAAAGACCCGCAGCACGAAGTTCTCGCGCAGGATGGGGTCGCACAGGCGGCCATCCTCTTCAACCGGCAACAGGGGGTTGGCCTCCATCAGCGCTTTGGCAAAGAGGCCAATCCCCTCCTTGGCACTCCCCTCGTTGTTGGCGCCATAGACTTTGACCCGCTCCATACCGCAGCTGGGTGATTTGGCACAGAGGATATAACCGGAGATAAAGTCGAGCTGGCGAGCTTTCTGCTCGCTGAAGGCAATCAGCTTTTCGGTGACATCGAAGCTACCGTTGCTCGCCTCGGCGCGGATCTCGCCGTGACGCTTGACCAACCGGATGGCGGCACGGGGCGCCCCGAGACCGATAGCCATCTCGGGACAGACGGGGTGGTAGTCAAAGTGAGCGCCAAGATCCCGTTCACAGAAGCTGGAGCGCTTGTGGCCCCCATCGAAACGTACCTCTTGTCCCAGCAGGCAGGCACTGATACCGACTTTAATCTTGTACATGATAACGCTCCTTGTATAAGCATTGATTCAGTTATAGCAGTTATACAAAAAAATGGAAGCTGTATAACTATTTGCGACTGATACGACACAAGGAGAAAAAAGGGATCACCGGAAAAAGAAAAAACCCATGGCGAACGCCATGGGTAAAAATCAAGACACTACGGACTACTGGAAGGAGGATTAGAAGCTGTACTTCACACCCAGGCTGGAGATGGAACCTTTTTGCAGATCCCAGTTGCGATAGGTGTAATCGGCAGTCAGCGCCCAATTCTGGTTGAGCTTGTAGGCACCGCCCACCTTGAAGTCGTGCATATCGTCGGTCATGTTGGCGTAGCGGTAGGCAGTGGAGAGCTCGACATTGCCGATGTCGTAGCGCAGACCCACTTCACCGTACATGCTGCCGCTATCTTTGCGAGCAACAGCATCCCACCCTTTGTTAGCGATATCGCTGGCAAGTTCACGCTCCAGCATGTAGCCGGTCACACCGGTTTCACCGTAGAGGTTCAGACCCGTGCTCAGCGGGGTAAATACACCGACACCAATGCTGGAGATCGACATGCTGTCGTTGCCGTTGCTGCGAGAGGTGTATTCAGTGCTGCCGCGACCATAGAAATTGGAGCCGAAGCTCTTGGAGAGATCCAGGCTCAGACCGCCAAAATCACGGGTTCCTTTGCTGTCATTGCTGAAAGTACCGCTGAGATAGTCGGATTTGGTGTGCGCCCAGGTGGCGGAACCCTTGGCGTAGCTAAAGGCATCCTGCGCCATGACGGAAGTAGAGGCAAACCCGGCCAGAACCAGAAGAGAGACAGTTGCTTTTTTCATGATGATAACTCCATGTGATTGGGCCCGTTGCTAGCGAGCTGGTATGGAGTCATTGTGCGATCAGGTTCCCGGCTTGCCGAGCTGCAAGCTGTTGCAGAACCATGTCAGATGTAAGCAGATATTGCAGGGGGTGTCAGCGGCAACAAGTTGCCGGCCCAAGCGGTTTGCATGGGCCGGAACAACGCCAAATCAGCGGAAGACCACCTCGTCAATTTCGACCCGCACCAGCGGCTGACCGGTCAATCCGGCAGGACGGGGGATCTCGAGGGCCAGCGACGGACGGGCTTGCCCCTTGCGCAGATAGGTCTCCGGCAGACGATTCTCGGCAACCCAGAAGCGGGCCTCTTGACGGCTCAGCTGCACCCCGTCAGCACTGAACAGGGTCACCATGCCACGCACCCCGACTACATTGCGGGTGCCGGTATTGCTCACCATAAAGGTCAGCACCAGCGGGTCAGAACCTTCGATCTTGTCCAGCTTGACCACCACACCGTCACGCGCCATCTGGGCAAGCAGTTCCGGATTGGCCTTGGCCTGATCGGTCAGCACCGGAGCAGCGACGGCCACCACGGCCCCTGCCTTCCCTTCAGCAGCCACGCCCTGTACGGGTTCTGCCGGTTTGACCACCAGATACTCCCAGGTGAAGTCGTCGTTGAGCTGAACCTGCCGACCATCGGGCAGCGTCACCTGAGAAAGAGGGGCAGCCTGCGCCAATACGGGGGAGAGGCACAGGGCAATCAGCAGACGGGAGAAGGGTTTCATAGGGCGAAGCTCGGTAACGGGTGAAAGGGCGACAGTATAAACAGTCCCGTCGCCCCTTGCCTATGACAGCACTCACGTTCTGGTACCCGCATCGCTTGCCCGCAGGCTAGATGGCGAGATCGTGTCGCTCTTTCTGTGCCATATCCAGGGTCACCAGATCGAACTTGCTCCCCTTGAGGGCGGACAAAATATCCGATTGCATATCAAAGGCCTGCGCACGCTGATGCTCGGGCAGACGCACCCGGGCCAGGGTGGTGGAGCAGTCGCACAGGGTATGGAAAAAGACCTGTGCCTCGTCCAGCCCCATGTCGGCCAGCATCTGCTCTGCCTGATCCACCATTCGCAGATAACGCTGCTCAAGCTGCCGTGGATTGGTGAAGCGATTGCTGAGGCAACCGTTGCTCCCCTTGCCCCAACGACCGAGCTGACGCTTGTTGAAGCCGTAACGATAATCGCGGCGCATCAATCCGTTGTCGGCAAAGAACCAGATTGAGTTGGCAGGCAGAGACCCGAACTGGGCAAGATAATCATCACGCTCCTCCACCGCTGCCGGAACCAGCAACGGCAGATGAGTCCACTCCGGACGAGTCTGCACATACTCAGCAATGCGACGAACCGGGTCGATCAGCCCTTCAATATTTGGCAGGCGATCGCAAAAGACGATCTCGTCACTCTTGATGACCCAGTGATCGATGCCATAACGCTGGCAATAACGGCGGGCTCGGGCCACTTCACTGCGACTGCGGGTCGGATTATCGAGGGTAATTGCGTGGATTTTCACACCGGCAGCGCGGCACAGCTCGATGCTGTAGCAGGATTCCAACCGTCCCGAAAAAGAGACAACCAGCTCGTCAAAACTTGCCAGTCGCTCAATCAGCAGCTGTTCCCTGGCTTGAAAAGAGTGATCATATCCCTGATTCAGTACAACTACATTGGCACCCATTAAACAGCTCCGGATGATGAACAGGTGCAGTATTGTGCGGCAAACAAACTGAATAGACCCTTAAAGAGTCTGGTTAAAATTAAAACTTGATGATTATTTCCTGTGATTCTGCTGCTAAATCTTCATTTTGGGCGTCATAAATTCGTAATCTTGCTTGGTGAACCCGATGGGCTCGCAAGAAACCCTGCGCCTGATCCAGCGAGGTGAAAGTCAGGCGCCCTCCCTTGCTGTCGGTCAGGCAGAGGCACTCCCCTTCCGCCTCAACACAGAGCTGATAACCGCTGCCATCCTTGCAGGCGATGATCAGGGTCGCCTCGGGATAGTGACTGAGCCAATTGCGAAACCGGCCATGCTCCATAGTGCTCCTACAGGGGCATCACCCCTTGCCGGTGGCGGGCAAACAGCCCAGCTCACCCAGTTGCTGACGACAACTCGCCGCGTCGGTAAAGACGATCCCCCTGATACCGAGGGCCTCGGCGGCCACGATGTTGGCGGGACTGTCATCGATGAAGAGACACTCTGCCGGTTTCAGATCGAACGACACCAGCAGATAGCGGTAGATATCCGGCTCCGGCTTCATCATCCGCACCCGCGCCGAGACCACCTTGCCGCTGAAGAAGCGCCAGAAATCCTGATGCTGCTCCAGCCAGTCAATGCTGGCATGACCCATGTTGGAGAGGGCATACAGGGTGTGCCCCGCCCCGTGCAGCTCGGCTATCAGGGTTAGCATAGCGGGATCTGGCAGCAGGGAGGCCGGAACGGCCTGTAAAATGGCCAGATTCTGTGCCGCCGAGAGGCCGGTGCGCGCTTGTGCTTCCCGGGCCATGGTGTGGAGCGACATGGTGCCTCTGTCTACCTCCAGCCAGTCCGGGTGGTTAAAGAGCTGCTCGGCCAACTGTTCAGCCCCTTGCGGGCCACGCACGGAACGCACTATGCCTACCGGATCCCAGCTCACCACCACCCGTCCCAGATCGAAAATGATCGCCATCGTCTTTACCTCCCCCACTGGTTGTCAGTCATCAAAACAGAGTCAATAGAACATCGCTTATACGCCATTTTATTAACCGGATACCCTGCCCCCATCCCCGCCCGCGGGCAAGTTTTACTTGCATCAAACCGACAAATCCCTTAATGGTTATGACGTTACTTCAAGGACACACCTATGCACGCACCATTCTTCTTTGCTTTCTCGTTTATCCGGCCCGCTTGAGGGAAGGCCTGTCGTCGTGTGAACAGAAAGCAAAGACGAATCGAGCCTCCCCTAGCGGAGGCTTTTTTTTGCATTAATATCAATCGATTACTTGGATAGGGAACAATCATGGCAACGCTCGACGAGATCAGACAAGACATCACCCGGTTGGATCAGGAGCTGCTTGCCCTGCTGGCGAAACGCAAGACCCTCAGCATCGAGGTGGCCCGTGCCAAGCAAGCCAACCCGCGTCCCATCCGTGACCACCAGCGGGAGCAGGAGCTGCTGGTCGCCCTGATCCAGAAAGGGCGCGTGCTTGGGCTGGACGCCCAGTACATCACCCGCATCTATCACACCATCATCGAAGACTCAGTGCTCTCCCAGCAGGCCTATCTGCAGAGCCTGCTCAACCCGGAGCAGCAGGAGCCGATGACCAGCGTCGCCTATCTGGGGCCGCGCGGTTCCTACTCCAGCCTGGCCGCCCGCAAATATCTGGCGCGCTACAAGGATCAGGTGATCGAAGTAAACTGCCAGAACTTCCGTGAAGTACTGGATGCGGTGGAGTCGGGTCGCGCCGCTTTCGGCGTGCTGCCCATCGAAAACACCAGCTCGGGCTCCATCAACGAAGTCTATGACGTGATGCAGCACACCAGCCTCTCCATCGTCGGCGAGCTCACCTACCCCATCGAGCACTGCATTCTCACCGCCGTGCCGACCGAGCTTGGCCGCATCAAGACCTTCTATGCCCACCCGCAGGTCTTCCAGCAGTGCTCCCACTATCTGAGCAAATTGGAAGGGGCGCGCCACGAAATCTGCGACTCCTCCTCCAGTGCCATGATGAAGGTGAAAGAACTGGCCAGCCCGGAGGCCGCCGCCATCGGCAGCGCCGCCGGTGGCGAACTGTATGGTCTGGATGTGCTGGCCGAGCAGCTCGCCAACCAGAAAGAGAACTACAGCCGCTTTATCGTGGTGGCGCGCAAGCCCATCGACGTGGCGCCGCAGATCCCGGCCAAGACCACCCTCATCATGTCCACCTCCCAGAAGCCGGGTTCGCTGGTCGAGGCGCTGCTGGTACTGCGCAACCACGAGATCAACATGACCAAGCTCGAATCCCGTCCGGTGCAGGGCAACCCGTGGGAAGAGATGTTCTACCTCGACGTCTCCGCCAACCTGCAGACCCCGGCGATGCAGGCCGCACTGGTGGAGCTGACCAAGATCACCCGCTATATCAAGGTGCTTGGCTGCTACCCGAGCGAGGATGTGAAACCCACCGCAGTGCCGCCGGTGCTGATGGGGAGCTAACCAGCCCACAACGACAAAAGGCGAGCACCTGCTCGCCTTTTGTTTTGATGCCGATTTTCACGGCAAGCCCATCAACTCAGAACTGACCGGCCATCAGCTGGTTGATGCTGTAGAGGGCACGGGTATCGAGCTCCATCTCGGTGGCATAGGTATTGCCGCGCGGATAGGAGGCAACCACCCGGGCACCACGCACCACACCGGCGACCGACACATCCAGCGAGTTGGAGGTCTGGGTCAGATCACGATAGCTGCTCTGGCCGCGCACCTGCTGACCATTGAGCTGCTCGGCCAGCTCGCGATAAGCATCCATCTTGGAGGCACGAATGGCTTGCAGCATCTTCTCCGACTGGGAGGGCCCGGGCTGGATGTCGATCACCGCATAGCCCACCGCCTTGAGCACTGGAAAATCATCGGGCTTGCCACCCTGGGTGTAATCCACCACCCGGTTGTAGCTGCAACCGGTGAGCAAGAGCGCCAACAGGCAACCAAACAGGATCTTCATGACTCGCTCCTCACGGGGTCAGGTTGACCAGATGACCGCCCGGCCGGGCCTGACTGTCACGCATCAGATAACCGCGATTGATCGATGCCCGACCAAACGAATTGTTGGCACCGAACAGATATTTTTGCGGGATCAGGCTCTGGGCCGTGGTCTCCACCATCTTGGTGCGCATGTCGATAACGCGGGCATTGACCAGAATTCCCTTGCTGTTGCGGCTGAAGGTGCCGACCAGAATGCGGGAGATCGGCAAACGGGAAGAGAGCTCCTTGTAGTTTCGGCTCAGCACGAAGTCCCCCTGCGGCGTCACCTTGATGCTGCCGGTCAGCTTGAAGTCCACCACCACCTCGCCGCGGCGGTTGAGCTCGTAGATAAAGCTCTCCTCAATCTGCTGCCCCATCCAGTTGGTATCCTGCAGGGTATCGAGATCGACGAAAGAGGCCACCGCGATGGGCTCGGTCAGGGTGGTCAGCGATTTGCGCTCCATCAGCTGATCGGTCATGCGCGCCACCAGCCAGTTGAGCTCCATCCCCTGCGCCGCCTGGCGGGGGTCACCCTGATCCCGATTGATAGGGTCGGAGCCGCACCCGGTCAATGCCAGGGCAAGCGCCAACGCCGTGATGAGTTTGTTCATGGATACCTTTCCTGTATCTGCACCTGACTTATTATCGGACGCGCTGGACAAAGCTTGAGCCGGGAATGAGGCATGATTCTTGCTTTTTAATGGTCATCGTCATCGTCAGCGCCAACGTGCGCTGCCAATTGGAACGTGTTGTGATCCATGTCGGCCAGCAGGTGCCATTTCCTCAAAATGGCGCGGCTGCCCGCCAACTCAAGGTATCTGCTATGAAATTACCGCTGCTGTTGACCCTGCTGCTTGCCAGCCTGAGCGCCCGAGCCGAGCTTATCGAAGCGCAGGGCAGCGCCGCCATTCTGGGGGGCGATGAGGTCTATGCCCGCGAGCAGGCGACCCGCGACGCCCTGCGTCAGGCGCTGCTGGCCAGCGGCGCGGCCGTTTCCAGCGTGCAGCGTCTGGAAAATGGCAGCCTGCGATCCGAGCAGATCCAGATCCGCTCCGGCGGCGACATTCGCCAATATCGGCTCAAGCGGGAAGAGGTGCGCAACGGCCGCATGTATATCACGCTGGTGGCCGACATTCAGGCCGAGCGCCAGATCTGCCAGACCCAGCACTTCGCCAAGGATTTGACACTGGTGAGGCTGCGGATGCGCTATCCGGACCAAGCCAGCTACGGCGCCATGGACGACATGCCGGAAAACCTCTCGCGGCGGCTATTCGAAACTCTCGCCAATGCGCCGCAAGGGGTCGCGGTGCGCCAGTGGCTGGATGAAAACCTGCGCATCGATCCGCTCCATCTGCAACAGGGAGATCGCAGCGCCCTCGAGGAGATCAAGGCCCTCAGCCTGCGTACCGACAGCCAGTATCTGGTGCTCGGCAGCATCGACGATCTCTCCATCGAGCCGCAGGGCAACCAGCTGACCAGCTGGTATGAGGATCCCGTACGCAACTTTCGCATGCAGCTCTACCTGTTCGATGGCATCAACGGCAGTCTGGTCAACCGCAAGGTCTACGAAGGGCGCGCCACCTGGACCTTTGGCAAGCGGGAGCAAGTGGGCAGCAGCAGCGGCCAGTTCTGGCAGTCAAGTTATGGCCAGGAGGTCAACTACCAGTTGCAACAGGCGGCTCAGGATCTGGTAGCCCAGCTCACCTGTGCCCCGGTCACCGCAAGAGTGGTCGGCCAGAACGAACGCGGCCCCTACATCAATCTGGGACGGCGCAACGGTGTCAAGCTCGGCGACCAGTTCCGCATCCAGCACAACGCCGACTTTATCGACCCCTACGGCAAGTCCCGCATGATGCGCAACCCAGCCGACGGCCTGTTTGAGGTAGTACAGGTATTCGACGATGGCGCCATCATCAGCAGCCAGAACAAATATTCGCCGTTTAACATCCAGAATGGGGATTTGGCAGTATTGGAATAAGAATCAAGGGTTTAAAAGGGAGTTGCTTCTTGTATAATGCCCGCCACACAGCTCCCGTAGCTCAGCAGGATAGAGCGGTCCCCTCCTAAGGGACAGGCCACTGGTTCGACTCCAGTCGGGAGCGCCATATAAAACAAGGGGTTAGCACCATGATGGTGCTAACCCCTTGGTTGTTTTTGGCCTGGGGTACCACACGGGGTACCACAGCGCGCATTCCATAGCTAGAAACAAGAGGCGCAAACGAGTCTTATTTGAGTTGATTTCAGATATATATTATCTCCATGAACCTACCCAAGGGACTGCTCTGTGCAGTCCCTTTTTCATTGGAGTGTCCCGTCCTGAATATGGTTTACACCTTTCCCCCCAATAAATGGAGAACCCGATGGGACAAGGTGTGAAACGGACACAGCGCGATTACTCGCTGACTTTTAAACTGGCGCTGGTCGAGCAGATTGAAAAAGGCGAGCTCAGTTGCCAGCAAGCACAAGCCCGATATGGCATTCAGGGCAATTCGACCATTCTGGTATGGTTACGTAAACATGGTCGGCAAGATTGGAGCCAAGGGGCTTCTTTGCGCGCCGGCAGGAGCATCACCATGCCAGACCACGACAACCAGACGCCAGAACAGCGCATCAAGGAACTTGAGCAACAGCTGGCGCTGATGAGTCAGAAAGCCCAGTTCTTCGAAGCCGTCGTCGATGTACTGAAGAATGACTACGGCGTCTCCATCGTAAAAAAGCGACCCGGCAAGTCCTCTCGCAGCGGCAAGTCGAGAGGCTGACCATTGTCAGGGCTTGCCGATAAGCCGGCAGGCTTACTACAAGCGCAATCGGGTCGCCGACGAGCGCCATGCACAGGGATTGCAGGTGGTGCGCTTTGTGCGTCAGGTTCGATTGCGACAACCGCGGGTGGGCACTCGCAAGCTGCATTATCTGCTGCAGGGTCAGGATGATGGCGGGCTCAAAGTCGGGCGGGACAGGCTGTTTCGGATATTGGCCGAGCACCGCCTGCTGGTGCAGCCCAGACGGGCGTATCACAAGACCACCCACAGTTTTCACCGTTTCTACCGTCATCCCAACTTGTTCAAGGCGGGGCCAGAGCAGGTCACGCCGATGGCCCCGGAGCAGGTCTGGGTCGCAGATATCACCTATCTGCCCGCCAGGAGCGGGCCGCTGTACCTGAGCCTGGTGACGGATGCGTACTCACGCAAGATAGTGGGCCATCACGTGCACGAAGGAATGCATGCCGAGTCGGTTGCGATGGCGTTCAAGAAAGCGCTGAAGCAACGGCGTGGCGGCGGTGAACTTATCCATCACTCAGACCGCGGCGTGCAGTATTGCTCTGGGCTGTATCAGTCACTACATGAACGGTACGGGGTGAAATGT
>NZ_CAWMRY010000045.1:0-37200 GCF_963870295.1 Aeromonas sp. ANP5
TGGCCTAACCAAGTGTCCGGATTTAGCTGATCACTACAGATACAGTGGAAGCCAGCCTGCTGACCCGACACATCAATGGCAAGGAGCGCCAAGTATTGACCTCAATGGTCGACCCGATGCGCTTCCCGAGCACTGACATCGTCGAGCTCTACAGCCACCGCTGGGAAATCGAGTTGGGCTATCGGGAGATGAAGCACAGCCTGCAACAGCACCGGCTAACCCTGCGCAGCAAGAAGGCGGCGGGGATACGGCAAGAGCTGTGGGGAGTGCTGCTGGCGTATAACCTGCTGCGCAGCCAGATGGTAAAGATGGCGGCGAGTCTGAAGGGATACACGGCGAGCCAGCTGAGTTTTCACATGGCGTCGGTCTATCTCATCCATGAACTGAGCAGCATGCCGTACCTGTCACCGGGGAATATCCCGAAGCGGGTGGCGGAGCTGGATAAGCAGGCGGGGCAGTTTGTGCTGCCGGAGCGAAGTTACCCCCGTTGTGTGAAGGCAAGATCGCAAAAGTATGCGGTGCAAAAAGCCAATAAAAACAATGCCAGTCAGGCTTAACTGACCGGCATTACCTATCGGGGCCATTTAATTCAAGACAATGGGAAGGCAGGATGAACAAATCCCTGGTAACCATCGATATGCAACTTGGAAAGTAGTTCCACTTGATGTTGATCCTCGACGCGGGTCGCAATGGTGGTCACACCGGCATTGTGTGCGGCGCGACACACAGCCGCCAGAAATGAGGTGTCTGCCCCCGGCTCCATGACCTGACTGGTATAACCGTGATCGACCTTGACATAAGCAGGCGACAACTCCTCCAGATAGCCCAGAGACTGGAAGTGACGACCATAGTGGTCAACCCCCCACTGGAAACCATGAGCTTGCAAGGTACCCACCAACGCAGCCACGTTGTCTTTATGTTTCATGATGGCGGCTTCAGGTATTTCAAATAACAACCGCTCTTTCAGCTCAACATGCTCGGTCAGATAGCGCGTCAGCCAGGTTAAAAATTCATCCGAGCAGAGCGAGCCAGCAGTGATGTTGATCGCCAGTACCAGATCAGACTGTTTTTGCAGTAATGGAACGCAAGCATCAAGCACCGCCTGGTCAAACTCGCCACCCAGTTTGAACTGTTCAATTGCGGGCAAGAACTGACCGGCAAAATAGTCTGTGCCATCACGGGAGATAGAAGCAAACAGTTCGGCATGCAACCTGGCTCCGTTATCAAACCGGCAAGCTGGTTGGGCTTTGAAACGCCAAAGTTGTCGTGAAATGGCATCTTGTACCAGATCTCGCCAGGCCAGACGTCCCATCAAACCTTGCTCGGCACCCCCTTCCATCACCACCGCACCGCGGCGTTCATTGCGCGCCTTGCCAAGCGCATTATCGGCTTTGGTCAACAAGGCAGAGAGATCATCATTGCCATCACGACCAGCAATACCGATGACGGAGAGCGCATCCCCTTCGCCCATTGGATTCACCACCAGATCGGCAATGCGGCTATTAATCACTTCAGCCAGCTCTTTTAGCTGAGTCAGATCGTCAGTTGGACAGAGCAGCGCATATTCCGTCGCGGAGATCCGTGCCAAGGCGGCGCCATCCCACCCTTTTAATTGCTCTTTCAAAGCCTGAGCTATCGATTTGACCATGTTGTCACGGGCAGCAAAGCCTTCATCGCGATAGATATCATCTAGCATATCGACCGCAACCAGCATGACGCCACCTTGGCCAGCCTCCGCTATCCATGCGTTTACCTGACCCACAAAATAGGCTCGGTTGCCAAGCCCCGACACGGCATCGACATAAACCCGCTCACGCAATTTCTCGGCCTCATCGGCTTGCTCTTTGAACTGCAACGCCAACTTGCTTGAGAGGGTGTTGATCGCCTGAACGACCTGCTTCAATTCATGGGTTTTAGGCTCCGGGATCGTATGACCGAAATGGTGCAGCTCGATCTCGACGGCTTGATCACAGATCTGTTTGAGTGGCTTGAGCAAGTAGTTGAGTGCTCTCATCAACAAAATGGTGGTGATCAAAAAGCCGACCAGAAACCAGCTCGCCAGCTCGCTCATCCCCCGCCACAACTCGTAATAAGCCTGGCCGGGGTGACCCACTACTTTTAATTTTCCAAGCTGCAACCAGCCAGATGTCAGAATTGACTCGTTGGATACCTCAGGAAACAGTCCCAAATTTACAAACCACTGCGGTACCCCCTGAATATTGTTGGTATTTTCCTGCTCGATGACATCCTTTGATGCCAGCAGATCAAGGCGAACCAGTCGATAATAGCCGCCATCAAAAATGGCCTGGATCACCGACTCGGCACCGACCTTGTCACCGTTTTCCAGATAGGGGGTGAGCGCAAGCCCCAGCGAGGTTGCCGTATTGATGACCGTTGTTTCCTGTTGCTGCGCCAGATAAGTGCGGGTTGAATTGAATTGCACCCAGTATGTGGCCGCAAATAACAATCCAAACAGCAGCAGCATGGTGGCTAATAACTGTCGATAGAGCGTCATAGGTTAATCATCCAAATTCACCACTGGCCGAGCCAATCGCCCCGAGGTCATGCGATTGCGTAAATCATTCCATAATCCCAAGCGGGATGATTGACCAGCCAGTTCCCCTTGGCCTCGTGCCTTCATCAACCACAAGTGACTACCGTTAAAACTGTAAATAGGCACCAGATCACGCCGCTGTGTGGCTGGGCGAATCGAGCCTATCAAATTATCCAAAATAACCGGAACGGAAGAGGGTGTCTCATAATATGCCACCACCATGTGAAACTGGTTGTAATCAAGAGCCTTAACGTACACCATCCGCATTTTATCATCCGGGATCCCGAGCTCGAGCAGCGTAGAGTATTTGGCGATACTGAAATCTTCACAGTCTCCCCCGGCGGCTCCCAAAAATTCTAGCGGGGTTGCCCAATAATCCTTTTTGCGCCACAACTTGATATCGTCAATAAAACGCATCCGATTGAAAAAATTATTAACCCGCTCAAGCTTTTTTTCTTCGCTCAGGGCCCTGCCCTTCGTCTCCATGACCAACATACGCCAACTAGTTACACGCTTGCCGGCTCTGGCGCCATAGGTCTGCTCCGCCCGTTTGATCAAGTTGAGATCTTCCTGTGGCAGAGGCTGACTGGCACAGAGCAGAAGTGAGAAGGGTAACAGCAGGATCCATAAGGAGTGGCGCAAAGCGCGTAGCGATCGGTATCTCCATTCATTAAGAAGATAACACCATCTGCCGCCGGTTCCGCGCTGGAGTGTCACGTCATATTCCTGCTGCATTATTGCTGCTGCACTCCTCAAAGCCCGTGCAACCATCTGCTTTAGCCAAACATGGTGACTGCCAGCAGCAGTCACCATATTGGCGTTCATGATCCCAGCGGGATCATGGGCAAACGGTTATTGCCTGGCCTGCCATTCAGCGGGTTGTTTGACGCTAAATGCATTGAGCAGGCTACCTGTCGCGTTGAGAATGCGATAGTCCGCCAGCAGTGCATCATACTCGGCAGTAATGTAGCTGCGACGCGCCTCGAACAGTTCGTTCTCGGTGTTCAATACGTCCAGCAATGTCCGTTGACCCAACCCAAACTGCTTCTTGTACGCCTGTACGGTGTCATAGCTGGCGTCAACATGCTCTTTCAGGAAGGTCTTTTGCTTGGCCAGCGACTCTTTCGCGTTCCAGGCCAGACGAGTGCCTTCCTCTACTTGGCGGAACGCATTCAAATGAATGTCTTTCGCCTGAGAGTAGAGCGCCGATGTTGCATTGCTCTCTGCCACATCAGAACCGCCACGGAACAGGTTGTAACGCATCCGCACCATTGCGGTCAGATCATCGTTGCGCCCTTTGACCGCATCGATATCCTCATTCCAGTTCTGATCGACCTCGAATGTTACATTCGGGTAGAAACCGGATTTGGCACCTTCATGCTGATACTTGGCCGCTTCGATATCCTGCAGGGAAGAGAGCAGGGTCGGGTGGACTTCGGTCGCTGTTTTCAGCGCACTATCGAGGCTGGTCGGGATAAGCTCGGTATTGGGAACCGGCTGCACCAGATCTTTTGGTACCTCGTTCACGACACGAATAAATTCACTCTCTGCGTCGCGATAGTTGTTTTCAGCAGCGGCCTGATTTGAATAGGCCCGGGCAACACGACCTTCAATCTGGGTCTGATCCGCAGTAGAGCCAAGCCCTGAATCAGTCCGCTTGCTGATGTCGCTGCGGATCTGCTCGTGGGTTTCCAGGTTCTGTTTGGAGAGTTCCAGGATCTCCTGCTGGCGCAGCATATTGAGGTAGACCTCAGCTACTCGCAGCGCGGTATTTTCAGCTTCGGAGATCATCGCCAGACGCTGGGCATTGGCTTCTGCTTCGGTTCGGGAGACGTTGTTGCTGACATCAAAGCCATCAAACAACATTTGCCGCAGACTGAGCCCAGCCTCTTTGCGAGTCATGGAATCATCAATATTGCTGTTGGCGCTGGCAGCGCGGGTAGAAGGGCTGTCAGTTTTTTCATAGCCTACGCCGCCACGCAGATCGATCGTAGGATAATAGCCACCCTTGGCTCCATCATGCTGATAGAGTCGTGCCTGATACAGATCAAACGCTTCCTTTATCTTGGGATGCGTAGCAAGTGTCTGTGCCACCGACTCTTCCAGAGTCTGGGCCTGACCCAAACTCGGGATCAGGATGCAGCCACTGACCAGCATGGCAACAATCGTTTTTTTCATGTTATCTCCAGTCATGTTTTGTTTTTAGATTGTTGGCTTATCGTTCTCTCAGTGCCGACTGCTTTGCCCGTAAAATCGGCTTAAGCAAATAGTCTAGGACACTTTTTTTACCAGTAATGATATCAGCACTGGCTAACATACCGGGGATGATGGGAAGTGCGTTAAGCTCATCGCCCAAGTAACTCTTCTCTGTCCGAACCCGAACCAGATAAAAGGAGTTCCCCTCCTCATCCTGGATCGAATCCGCACTTATCTGTTCAACCTTGCCATGCAATCCTCCATAGATTGTAAAGTCGTAGGCAGTAATTTTGACGATGGCATCCAGCCCCGGTCGCAGGAAGGCGATATCTTTCGGTGACACCTTGGCTTCTACCAGCAAGGTATCCTCCAACGGCACAATCTCCATCAAATCCATGCCGGGCTGAACCACGCCGCCCAGGGTGTTGATCTTGAGTTTCTTGATGGTGCCCTTGAGCGGAGCAATCACGCTGGTCCGGTCGACCCTGTCTCGCAAGCCAACCTGCCCTTCTGACAACTGGCCAAGCCGCCCCTGTTTCTCATTCAGTTCAGTCTGGGAGTCTGCTCTGAACTTCAGCGCAATATCATTACGCTTGGAGATAGTCTCACGCAGTACCGAATTGAGTTTTGGGATCAGCAGACGGTTGCTCTCCAGCTCCCCCTGCATCTCGTTGACCTGCCGCTCAAGCTTGATTAGCTCCACTTGAGGCACTATACCTTCTTTCGCCAACGGACGGCTAATATTCAGTTCCTGTCTGGCCAAATCCACACTGCGATTCACGGTGCGGATCTTGGCATTCAGTTCAATCAGCTCCTGCTCTTTCTGTTCGATTTGCTGACCAAGAATATAGAGCTGGTTCTTCAGGTTATTGAGGCGATCCCGCTGTACAGAGCGCTCACGGTGTGCGTATTCGGCAAAGACGGTTTCATAACCATCGGGAAACTGGATTGGCGCTTCGCCTACCACGACCTGCTCACGCCACCCCAGTGCCGGGTCGTTTTTCACCTCGACGCTGGCCATCTCGGCGCGCAGACGGGCCACATCCCCCTTGAGGGTGACCACCTCTTGCTCCCGTTCTCTAAAGTCGGAGCGGAAACGGGTGTCATCAATACGCAGCAGCGGCTGCCCCTTTTCGACTATATCCCCCTCTTTGACGAAGATCTCTTTGACGATCCCCCCTTCCAGGTTCTGGATCACCTGCAGCTGACGGGATGGAATAACTTTGCCCTGACCCACGGTGACTTCATCCAGCTCGGCCCAGGCAGCCCAGACGATGGCACTCATGAAAAAGAGGAAACAGCACCATAGCAGGATACGAGCTCCCGTCGGCGTGGTCAGCAGCACAGCTGCCGCGCCGTCATCGACAAATTCCAGATGCTCGGGTGCTGGCAATACCTCGCCGGAAGGCGTCTTTTTGCTGCGCTTGAACCAGTCCATGAGCCCCTTAACCATGGGACACCTCCTGCACGCGCACCTTGCCTTCCTTCAACTGCTGTAACACTACCTCTTTGGGGCCATCAGCAACGATCTGCCCCTGCTCGATGACGATCACTCGCGATGCCACATCCAGCATCGAGGTTTTGTGAGTGATGAGGATCAATGTGGTTTCCGGGCCAAGTCTGGCGAGCTCCTGTTTGACCTGCATCTCGGACTGGTTGTCCATGTTGGAGGTCGGCTCATCCATCACCAGAATGGGGGGGTCATTGAGCAGGGCGCGAGCCAGCAGGATCGACTGACGCTGGCCACCGGAAAGCTGACGGCCACCCTCGCCTATCTGCCGATCCAGCCCGTTGGGATCCCGGTTGGTAAAGTTGGTGACACCCGCCCGCTTGGCGGCGCGTAAGACTCTCACATCATCCACCAGCGGATTACCCAGCATGATGTTGTCCCGCACCGAGCCAAAGAAAAGAATGACATCTTGCGGGACACAACCAATATTGCGGCGGATCACCGCTGGTGGCAGTTGATCGAGTTCAAAGCCATCGATACGTACCGAGCCATCGGTCGGTCGATACAACCCCATCAACAGCTTCTCGAGGGTCGTTTTACCCGCCCCAATCCGGCCGATAATCGCCACCTTTTCGCCCGGCTGAATGCGCAAATTGATATTGTGCAGGGTGCTGGTTTCCATTCCCGGATATTTGAAGGAGACATTTTCGAATTCAATTCGACCGGCAATCACCGGATGATGGATATATTGCTTGCCCTCCTCCTGCTCACCCGGGGTTTGCATGATTTTTTCCAGAATATCCAGTGCTGACTTGGCCTGGTTATAACGGGTCGACAACACGGAGAGTTGCACCATGGGCGCAATGGCGCGGCTGGAGAGCATCACGGCGGCAATCATGCCCCCCATGGTGACCAAACCTTCGGAGATCTGGTAAACACCGACGATCACCAGACCGACCGTCACCACCTGCTGGATATAACTGGCCAATGAGGACATGGAGTTGGTAATGCGGCGGGTCTGTACGCCCCAGGTGGAAATATGGGAAACGGCCTGTTCCCAGCGATGCTGGAACATGCTCTCGGCGCCGAAAATCTTGACGGTTTCCAGCCCAGAAATACTTTCAATCAGGTTGGCGTTCTTCTGGGACGCAAGGCGTGACCCCTCTTCGATGGACTGCTTGAGGGGCTCCTGAATATAGAAGCTGTAGGCGATGAGGATCAGCATGGCGACGATGGGGACCACCACCATCACACCGGCAAACATCCAGATAATAAAAAGGAAGAAGACGGCAAAGGGCAGATCGATAAGAGTAGAAACCGTTGCGGAGGTGAAAAACTCCCGCACCGATTCAAATTCCTGCAGATGTTTGGCGAACGCGCCAGTGGAAGCGGGACGAGATTCCATCCGCATACCCATCACCTTGGCGAAGATCTTGGCGGACAGCAGCACATCAGACTTTTTGCCAGCGATATCGATAAAGTAACTGCGCAACTGCCGCATCACAAAATCGAAGGTAAAGACCACCATAGCCCCGACCGCCAGCACCCAGAGCGAATCAAACGCCAGATTGGGCACAATCTTGTCATAGACGTTCATGGTGAAAAGAGGGCTGGCGATGGCAAACAGGTTGATCAGAATGGAGGCGATCAGCACATCGCGATAGATGCCGCGGGATTCGAACAAGGTGCTCCAGAACCAGTGGCCATCACGGGTTTCCAGCACCTTGGGCGAGCGTTCGTCAAACTTGAACTGCTTCTTTACATAGAAGAGGCGTCCCAGATACTCATCACCCAATTGGGCTGCGGTCAGCCATTGCGCGGCATCACCAGCCTGCGGGAAAATCACTTTCCCCTGGCTGCGATCTTCGTTCCACTCCAGCAAAATGCAGGCGCCACCACTGCGCATCTGCAATACGCAAGGCAGCAGCAAGGGAGAAATATCGGCCAGTGGCTGGATCACTTCACGGGCGGATAACCCGCCCCGCTCGGCAGCACGGCAAAAGAGTGCGGTTGTCAGGCGTCCGGAGACCAGTGGCAACCCGGTCGTCAGGGCATCCTGGCTGTTGGGCACACCATAAAAACGGGTCAAGAAGACCAGACACTCCAATAACTCATCAATACGACTTGTTTCTGCTTGCATAGCATCCTGTCACTGCATAAATGAGGTAGATAGGAGCGTTCATCGCTCATATTTCCCTGCTATAGCCACGCTAAAACCGAGTGGCCTTCCCGCTGATGAGACTGATCAGGGGATAAACCTGTCCAGATAGATCGCGACACTCATCGCCAATTTCCCGGCACAGCAGCAATGGCGGCATGATTCGTTATTGGTAAAAATAATCGGCTCATCAACACCATGCTAACACTGCAATCAGGGTGAATGTCGGAGTTAATTGATAATGACATTTATTATGGCGCACCACTATATCAACCGGCACGTACCAAAACTATAGTTTAGGGTATGAAGTTTTTTATATAACCCTATGTTTTACGTGAAAATAATAATCTGGCGCTCAATTATAGGTCAGGAAGTATGAAGGGTCTGCCCAACGCGTGACCTTGCGGGCCGTTCAATGAGAGTGCTTTGGCAATATCCGCCATGGCCGTCCAGCGATTTTCACACCAGGCTGGCGCCAACAGGGTTGGACGGCGCGCGGAGGCCGAAATCCGGTGATACACCACCTCGGGCGGCGTGTGCTGGATCATGGCAACGGCCGCCTCCACATACTGCTCCAGCGTCAATACCTCAAGGCGCCCCGCCAGCCACGCTTTGCCAAGAGTACTACCCTCAACCACATGAAGCGGATGCAACTTGATCCCCTCAACACCGGTCTCAACGATGCGATGCAGGGTATCGAGGCTGTCCATCGGCACTTCGCCCGGCAGGCCGACGATCAGATGAGCACATACCTTGATGCCGCGCTGATGGGCACGTCTTACCGCATCCTCATAGGCGGCATAACCGTGACCGCGGTTGATCCGTTGCAGGGTCTTGTCGTTGGCACTTTGCAGCCCGAGCTCCAGCCACACCTCGTAGCCCCGGGCCTGATAGCCCGCCAACAGATCCAGCACCGCATCCGGTACGCAATCGGGGCGAGTGCCCACGCAGAGCCCCACCATATCGCTCACCGACAGCGCCTCTTCATACATCCGCTGCAGATATTCGACCTCGGCATAGGTGCTGGTGTAGGCCTGAAAATAGGCAAGATAGCGTTTGGCACGGGTGACTTCGTCCCGGCGAGCCAGCAGTTGTTGCACCACGGAGAGTTGCTGAGCCGACTCGTCAGCAAAAGAGGATACGTTGCAGAAGGAGCAGCCACCACGGCCCAGGGTGCCGTCACGGTTCGGGCAGGTGAAGGCCCCGTGGATGGAGAGTTTGTGGATCTTCTGACCATGACGCTGCTTGAGATCCTGACCGAATGTATTGACGAGTTCGTGTAACTGCATGACACCTCCGCTAAAGGAGCGCCATTGTACGAGCTTGCGCAAAACAGGGGCTGAGCTGGATCAAGCTAGCGGAGAGGGTAAAACATATAAATACCCGACCAATTTTGAATAAATATAGAGAAAAAGCGCAAAAAAAGGATTTTTACAGTTCTTTGACGATTCAAACAGTAAACATCCATATGAAAATGAGACCTGATAACCCACTGTTGAACAATGAAAAATTCAAAGAGACCCGACAGCACACAATTGCAAGCATGGGATATTGAAAATGTGATCCCTTCCGCTGTCGGCCACATCGGGTTGGTAAAATTACTACATTCGCCCATCGTCGCCGAGCGCACCATTGAGCCCGTCAATGGCGATATATTTAACCAACAAAATCAAGCCACACAGAATAAACACTCCATAACTGCGAGCTAATCCCCCTAACCCGACATTTTGTTATGCGAATGTAACCATGAAGACAAACCTGACCTGCGATTGACCTCGCCAGAAAATCCCATTAGTTTGGAGATTCGCCACGTCAGGCAGACGGAACCACAAGAGCCAATCGCAATTTATGCAGTCAGGTGATGACTGTGCGATACAAGGCCGAGCAAGGGAGAAATGCAATGTCACTATATGATCCAAAGCTGGAGAGGGATAACTGTGGCTTCGGCCTGTTGGCCCACATGGAAGGGGAAGCCAGCCACAAGCTTGTCCGTCTCGCGATGTCAGCATTGGCTCGCATGCAGCACCGCGGCGGGATCTCCGCCGATGGCAAGACCGGCGATGGTTGCGGTCTGCTGCTGCAAAAACCGGACAGCTTCTTCAGAGCTGTCGCCGAGGAGAAGGGATGGCACCTTGGCCGCAACTATGCGGTCGGCATGCTGTTTCTCAACCCTGACCCCGTATTGGCCCAGCAGACCCGCGACATCATCGACGAAGAGCTGGAAAAAGAGACCCTGAGTCTGGTCGGCTGGCGCAAGGTGCCCGTCGATACCAACGTACTGGGTACCATCGCCAAAGCCTCCCTGCCCAGCATTGAACAGGTCTTTGTCAACGCCCCGCCCGGCTGGGTCGACAAGGATCTCGAGCGCCGTCTCTATATCGTGCGTCGCCGCATCGAAAAGCGCGTCAACGACGACTACTTCTATGTGGTCAGCCTCTCCAACCTGGTCACCGTCTATAAAGGGCTGTGCATGCCGGTGGACTTGCCGCGCTTCTATCTGGATCTCGCCGACATCCGTATGCAGGCGGCCATCTGCGTCTTCCACCAACGTTTCTCCACCAACACCAGCCCGCGCTGGCCGCTGGCCCAGCCGTTCCGCTATCTGGCCCACAACGGCGAGATCAACACCATCGCCGGCAACCGCCAGTGGGCCAAGGCGCGCAGCTACAAGTTTGCCACGCCGCTGATCCCCGATTTGCAGGAAGCGGCCCCCTTCGTCAACACCACCGGATCTGACTCCTCCAGCCTCGACAACATGCTGGATCTCTTCCTCGCCGGTGGTATGGACCTGTTCCGCGCCATGCGCCTGTTGATCCCGCCTGCATGGCAAAAACATCCGAACATGGATGACGACCTGCGCGCCTTCTACGACTTCAACTCCATGCACATGGAGCCGTGGGACGGCCCAGCCGGTATTGTCATGACCGACGGTCGCTACGCCACCTGCGCACTTGATCGCAACGGTCTGCGTCCGGCCCGCTACGTCATCACCAAAGACAAGTTCATCACCCTCGCCTCAGAAGTCGGTACCTGGGACTACACCCCGGACGAAGTGCTGGAGAAGGGCCGGGTCGGCCCGGGCGAGCTGTTCGTGGTGGATACCAGCAACGGCAAGGTGTGGACCAGCTTCGAGATCGATGACGATCTCAAAAACCGCCACACCTACAAGCAGTGGATGGATAAACATTGCCGCAGACTGGTCCCCTTCGAGCAGATGGACGACAGCCAGACCGGTAGCCGCGAGTTCTCCGACGATCAGCTGAAAACCTATCAGAAGTTGTTTGGCTACTCCTTCGAGGAGCTGGATCAGATCATCCGGGTATTGGGTGAAAATGGTCAGGAGGCGGTGGGCTCCATGGGGGATGATACCCCTATGGCGGTGCTCTCCTCCGGCCCGCGTACCCTCTATGACTACTTCCGCCAGATGTTTGCCCAGGTGACCAACCCGCCCATCGACCCGCTGCGGGAAAACCACGTGATGTCGCTGGCCACCTGTATCGGTCGCGAGCAGAACGTCTTCAACGAAACCTTCGGCCACGCCCACCGGGTGCTGTTCCAGTCGCCGATCCTGCTCTACTCCGACTTCCACCAGCTGCTGGCACTGGAAGGTGAGTACTACCGTCATCAGGTGATCAGCCTCAACTTCAAGCCCGAAGAGGGGCTGGAAGCGGCCATCTTGCGCATCTGCGACGAGGCCAAAACTGCTGCCAGGAGTGGCACCGTGCTGCTGGTGCTGTCGGATCGCGATATCAGCGCCGACACCCTGCCGATCCCGGCCGCCATGGCGGTGGGTGCAGTGCAGCGCACCCTGGTGGACAACAACCTGCGCTGCGACGCCAACATTCTGGTGGAGACTGCAAGCTGCCGCGATCCGCACCACTTCTCTGTGCTGCTGGGCTTTGGCGCGACCGCCATCTACCCCTATCTCGCCTACGAAACCCTGGCCAAACAGGTTGAAGAGGGCGTGCTCACCATGTCCCTGCGCCAGGCCATGGTCAACTATCGCAACGGCATCAACAAGGGGCTCTACAAGGTGATGTCCAAGATGGGCATCAGCACGGTCGCCAGCTACCGCTGCTCCCAGCTGTTCGAAGCGGTGGGCCTGGCCAAGTCTGTGGTCGATACCTGCTTCCGCGGCGTATCGAGCCGTATTCAGGGTGCCGATTTTGCCGACATCCAGCAGGATCAGCACAATCTGGCCCGTCAGGCATGGCTGGTGCGCAAGCCCCTCCCCCACGGCGGCCTGCTCAAGTTCGTCCACGGCGGCGAGTACCACACCTACAACCCGGACGTGGTGCAGACCCTGCAAACCGCGGTGCGCTCCGGCAACTATGCCGATTACAAAGAGTACGCCCGTCTGGTGAACGAGCGCCCGGTTGCCACCCTGCGCGATCTGCTGGCGCTGAAGAAAGTCGACAATCCGGTCGCGCTGGATCAGGTTGAGCCAGCCGACAAGCTGTTCCCCCGCTTCGACTCCGCCGCCATGTCCATCGGTGCCCTCGGCCCTGAAGCCCACGAGGCGCTGGCTGTCGCCATGAACCGCCTCGGTGGTCAGAGCAACTCCGGCGAAGGGGGCGAAGATCCCAAGCGCTTCGGTACGGAGAAGAACTCCCGCATCAAGCAGGTGGCTTCCGGCCGCTTTGGCGTCACCCCTCACTACCTGATGAACGCAGATGTGGTGCAGATCAAGGTGGCTCAAGGTGCCAAGCCCGGCGAAGGTGGCCAGCTGCCCGGTGACAAGGTCACCGCCCAGATCGCCCAGCTGCGTTATTCCGTGCCCGGCGTAACCCTGATCTCGCCGCCGCCGCACCACGACATCTATTCCATCGAGGATCTGGCCCAGCTCATCTTCGACATCAAGCAGATCAACCCGAGCTGTCTGGTGTCGGTGAAACTGGTCTCCGAGCCCGGCGTCGGCACCATCGCCTGCGGCGTGGCCAAGGCCTATGCCGACTTCATCACCATCTCAGGTTATGACGGCGGCACTGGCGCGAGCCCCCTCACCTCGGTCAAATATGCCGGCTCCCCGTGGGAACTGGGTCTGGCTGAAACCCAGCAGGCGCTGGTCGCCAACGGTCTGCGCCACAAGGTGCGGCTGCAGGTGGATGGCGGTCTCAAAACCGGCCTCGACATCATCAAGGCGGCCATCCTCGGCGCCGAGAGCTTCGGCTTTGGCACCGGCCCCATGGTGGCACTCGGTTGCAAATACCTGCGTATTTGCCACCTGAACAACTGCGCCACCGGCGTTGCCACTCAGGATGAGAAGCTGCGTCGCGAGCACTTCACCGGCCTGCCGGAGATGGTGATGAACTACTTCAAGTTCATCGCCGAGGAGACCCGCGAGCTGATGGCCCAGCTCGGCGTCACCCAGCTGACCGACCTGATTGGCCGCACCGATCTGCTGGAAGCCCTGCCCGGCCTCACCGCTCGTCAGGCCAAGCTGGATCTCTCTGGCATTCTGGCCCGTCCGGTAGCACCAGCAGGCTCCAGCCTGTTCAGCCAGCAGCACAACCCCACCTTCGACAAGGGACCGCTCAACCTCAAGATGGTGGAAGATCTGCTGGAAGCGGTGGAAACCTCAAGCGGTGGCGAGTTCCGCTACGACATTCGCAACACCGACCGCTCGGTGGGTGCGCGCCTCTCGGGCGAGATCGTCAAACGTCACGGCAATCAGGGGATGGCGGCGGATCCGGTCAAGGTGCACTTCAACGGTACCGCGGGCCAGAGCTTCGGCGTCTGGAACGCGGGTGGCCTTGAGATGATCCTCACCGGTGACGCCAACGACTACGTGGGCAAGGGGATGACCGGCGGCAAGCTGGTGATCAAGCCCCATGTCGGTGTGGCGTTCAAATCCCATGAAGCGGCCATCATCGGCAACACCTGCCTCTACGGCGCCACCGGCGGCAAACTCTACGCCGCGGGCACTGCCGGCGAGCGTTTCGCGGTGCGCAACTCAGGCGCCCTGGCGGTGGTCGAGGGAATTGGCGACAACGGTTGTGAATACATGACCGGCGGCATCGTCACCGTGCTCGGTCAGACTGGCGTCAACTTCGCGGCGGGCATGACCGGCGGCTTTGCCTACGTGCTCGACGAATGCGGCAACTTCGCCAAGCGCACCAACCCCGAACTGGTGGAACTGCTGGACGTGGCGGATCTCGCCATCCATCAGGAGCACCTGCGCGGCATCATCACGGCGCACCTCAATGAGACCGGCAGCTCGCGCGCCGAGGAGATCCTGGCCAACTTCGACTCCTATGTGCCCAAGTTCAGGCTGATCAAACCCAAGTCCAGCGACGTGAAATCGCTGCTGGGTCACACCAGCCGTTCCAGTGCAGAACTCAGAATCCAGGCGCAATAAGGAGGGAACCCTATGAGCCAGAACGTATTTCAGTTTATCGATGTCCAGCGGGTCGACCCGCCCAAGAAGCCACTCAAGATCCGCAAAATCCAGTTTGTGGAGATCTACGAGTCCTTCAATCAGCCGCAGGTACAGATGCAGGCGGATCGCTGCCTCGAGTGCGGCAACCCCTACTGCGAGTGGAAGTGTCCGGTCCACAACTACATCCCCAACTGGCTGAAACTGGCCAAAGAGGGGCGCATTCTGGAGGCGGTGGAGCTCTCCCACCAGACTAACAGCCTGCCGGAAGTGTGCGGTCGGGTCTGCCCGCAGGATCGCCTTTGCGAGGGCTCCTGCACCCTCAACGATCGCTTCGGCGCGGTGACCATCGGCAACATCGAAAAATACATCACCGACAAGGCGTTCGAGATGGGCTGGAAGCCCGATCTCTCGAACGTGGTCAAGACCGGCAAGCGGGTCGCCGTTATTGGCGCGGGCCCGGCGGGTCTTGCCTGCGCCGACGTACTGGCACGCAACGGCGTCACCCCGGTGGTGTTTGACAAGTATCCGGAAATTGGCGGCCTGCTCACCTTCGGTATCCCCTCCTTCAAGCTGGAAAAAGAGGTGATGCAGCGTCGCCGCGAGATATTCCAGGGGATGGGCGTGGAGTTTCGTCTCGAGACCGAGGTGGGCCGTGATGTCACCTTCGCCGATCTGCTCGGCGAGTTCGATGCGGTCTTCCTCGGGGTAGGCACCTACAAGTACATGAAGGGCGGCTTTGCCAACGAAGAGGCGCCGGGCGTCTATGATGCCCTGCCCTACCTCATCGCCAACGCCAACCGGTTGCTGGGCTTTGAGAAGGCGCAAGCCGACTATATCGACTTCGCCGGCAAGCAGGTGGTGGTGCTGGGCGGTGGCGATACCGCCATGGACTGTGTACGTACCGCCATCCGTCAGGGGGCCGCCAAGGTGATCTGTGCCTATCGCCGCGACGAGGAGAACATGCCGGGCTCCAAGCGGGAGGTGAAAAACGCCCGCGAGGAGGGGGTTGAATTCATGTTCAACCTGCAACCGGTAGCTGTCGAGCTGGATGCCCATGGTCGCACCGTCGGCATCAAGGTGGTGAGCACCGAGCTGGGTGAACCCGACGCCAATGGCCGCCGCAATCCGGTGATCATCGAGGGCTCCGAGCAGGTGCTGGCTGCCGATGCGGTGGTGATGGCGTTTGGCTTCCAGCCCAACCCCCAGCCCTGGATGGCGGAGTTCGGCATCGAGCTCGACAACCGGGATCGCATCAAGGCCCGCGAGCAGGCGGAGTATGCCTTCCAGACCAGCAACCCCAAGGTGTTCGCCGGTGGCGACGCGGTACGTGGCTCCGATCTGGTGGTGACCGCCATCTACGAAGGGCGCAAGGCGGCCGAAGGGATCATGGACTATCTGGCGGTCTGATCCGACCGGCCAAGACCCTGATGCACTTTCACTATCAGCCCCGCCAATGCGGGGCTGATTTTTTGCAGCTATACACCTCCTACAAACGCACCACCAGCCACTCCCCCTTGCCGACCGGCACCAGCGAGGTGGCAAAGGCCGGATCCTGCCCGACCTCGTTCATCCACTCCACCATCTCGCTGCGATGGGAGATGGCGTTATCAACCACCAGCAGGCCACGGGGTGCCAGCAGGCGGCGGATCTGCGGCCACCATGCCCGGTAGTGCTGACGATCCGAATCGAGGAAGATGAGCTGATAGCCGGCTTGCGGCAAGGTCGGTAACAGCTCGCCTGCATCCCCAGCCAGCAAGGTTACCCAGGGGGCCAGCCCTGCCCTCTGAAAGTTGTCATGGGCCAGCACGCGCTTATCCTCATCCAGCTCAATGGTGGTCACGTGCCCCTCCAGCCGACGCACCGCTTCTGCCAGCCAAAGCGTGGAGTAACCATTAGAGGTGCCAATCTCCAGCACCGCCTGCGCCCCACGGGTCTGCACCAATACTGACAGCAACTCCCCCGTGTCGCGGGTGATATTGAGCAACTTGCGGTGGCGTGCCTGCTGCATGCTGTCATTGCGCTCGCCAAGCTGCTCCAGCTGGCGTTTTAACTGTTCCAGTTGCATCGATATCCCTTTCGTTCTTGCCCAAAACCATTATCCCACACCCTTGGCTTGGTCTTTGGGAGTCAAATGATTGCTTTCAACCACCATTCACACCACAAAGGATGAGAAAAGGACAACCATTTGAGGCAGAATTTGTGACGTCTATCTGTTACACTTCGCGCCCGCCATTTTCCGGCTCACTCTCTGACTTGATGTCAGGCGCAGCCGTCGGTGGTTACAACCTCCGTCTCGCTCATGCCGAGCTAACCAAGCCAAACACAGCCCAGCTGGAACACAGGAACCCATTATGAGATTTGAATCGTTCGATTTTGCCCCCGAGATTTTGCGTGCTGTCTCAGATTGCGGTTATCAGGAGATGACCCCTGTGCAGCAACAGGCGATCCCGGCCATTCGCCGTGGCCGCGATGTGCTGGCCAGCGCCCAGACCGGTACCGGCAAGACCGCCGCCTTCGCCCTGCCCATCTTGCAGCGTCTGGTAGACAATCCGGCTCCGGTCCAGCCTTCCAACGCCCGTGTGCTGATCCTGACCCCGACCCGCGAGCTGGCGGCTCAGGTGGCGAGCAACATCAATGACTTCGCCAAGTATCTCGAAATCACCACCATCACCATCGTCGGCGGTGGCAAGCAGGACGTGCAGGCCAAGAAGCTCAAAGCGGGCGCTCACATCATTGTGGCCACCCCGGGCCGTCTGCTGGAGCACCTCACCGCCTGCAACCTCAGCCTCTCTGGCGTCGAGTGTCTGGTGATGGATGAAGCGGATCGCATCCTCGACATGGGCTTCAGTGCCGATGTGCAGAAAATCCTGCAAGCGGTCAACAAGACCCGTCAAAACCTGCTCTTCTCCGCCACCTTCTCCGACGCGGTGAAGAAGCTGGCCAACCTGATGCTGGACAGACCGCAGATCGTCAGCGTCAACAAGCAGAACTCCACCGCCGACACCGTCAGCCACACCGTCTATCCGGTCGAGCAGAAGCGCAAGCGCGAGCTGCTCTCAGAGCTGATTGGCAAGCAGAACTGGCAGCAGGTGCTGGTGTTCGCCAGTACCCGCGAGAGCTGTGATGTGCTGGTCGAGGAGCTGAACCTCGACGGCATCAAGTCCGCCGTTGTCCATGGCGAGAAGGCCCAGGGCAACCGTCGCCGCGCCCTGCGCGAATTCATGGAAGGCAAAGTACGGGTACTGGTCGCCACCGAAGTGGCCGCCCGTGGTCTGGACATTCCGGATCTGGAATACGTGGTCAACTATGATCTGCCGTTCCTGGCGGAAGATTACGTGCACCGCATCGGCCGTACCGGTCGTGCCGGCAAGCGCGGCATGGCCATCTCCTTCGTCAGCCGTGAAGAGGAGCGCACCCTGCTGGAGATCGAGGCCCTGATCGGCCAGAAGATCCGTCGCATCATGGTGCCTGGCTATGATGTGAGCAGCCGTGACGAGCTGATCAAACAGTTGCAGGAGCGTCGCCGCTTCGGCAAGCGCCCGCAGCGTGAAGATAACGCCGTGGCCCAGGTAATGGCCGAAGCCAAGCTGCAGGGTCAGCGCCTCAAGCGTCTGGCCGCCGCCAAGAAGCCCCGTCAGCCGAAATAAGGCGGGCAGTTGCTCTATTGAACCGCAAAGGCGCCACTGGCGCCTTTGCCATCTCTGTCATCGGTGTTGGCCCCTGGTGGTCAACTCAAGGATTGCTTATGACCTCTCCGACCTACAATCAGGCCCTGCTCGAGATGGCCACCCAGAGCCTGGCCGAACTGGCCCGCACCGCCGAGCAAAAGGCGGGCAAGCGCACTCCGGCGCAAGAGAGCCACTTTCTCTGCACCTGGATGGCCGACTCCCTCAAGGAGAAGCGCTTCTCCCGTCTGGTGATGGAAGATTTGAAAGCTTGGGTGCAGCTTGGCCGAACCCTCGGCGCGGGTGCCGATCTCAAGGGATTGCTGGAGCGCATCGCCTTCCAATACCAGTGCGCCATGACCAATCCGCAGCAATTGGGAGCCAAGCTGGCGGCCCTGCTGGAGGAGCTCTCAGCGGCAGGCTGGCTGGTGCTGACCGAGAGCGAGGTGAACGCCAAGCTGCGCCTGCAATCGGGCGGTCAGGCGAGCTTAGTGGTAAGCCATAGCGAATATGAAGGCCATATCGAGGACGGTGAGCTTGTCAAACCCCTCACCCTCTATGTGCGCGGTGACGAGAAGGTGCTGGCCGAGGCGGCTTTCAAGCACGGCCTGCTGCTGAGCCAGGGCAACAAGAAGACCACCCTGGTCAAACATCACAAGGCCTACCGGCTGATGCCGGACAACGCCCAACCGGCGCTGGCACTGCTGAGCGAGGCCCGCCAAGGCGCCTGATCCCGCCTGTTTTCAACAATAAAAACGGCAGACCCTCATTTAAAGCAGGGCCTGCCGTTTTTTATTGTTCGATGTTTGATGATGAGGTTGGGTAGTCGTTTAGCGGATCTTGATGCCAATCTGGCCCGCGTCACACCACTCGAACATCACCTCCTCGCTCTTGCCGCAGCAACTGCCACCACAGACCCGGCTTTCACGCTTGATGACCCGCCCCTTGCGCATCCAGACGCCGAGCATGGCCTCCACCGCATCTTCCGAGGTGTGGAAATGGCGAGCCAGATCGCGCCGGCTCACCTTCTGCTGCGCGGCGAGGTAATCCCCCAGCTCGCGCAGGATCATAAGGTCACCACCTTGCGGGCAACGATGTCACCGTGACGGCGACCGGCCCACCAGAGCAGTACCAGAGAGAGGCCGTAGCTGGCGATCCAGAACAAGCTCTGTTCCGGGTGAGCGGCGAAGGTGGCCACCTGATAGAAGAGGGTCGCGCACATAAAGGCCATATAGTTGCACCATACCGCCGTCATCAGCGCCCACTGACGACCGGTTTCCCGCACCAGCGCGCCCATGGCGGCGGCGCAAGGCATGTAGAGCAGCACGAACAAGAGGTAGGCAAAGGCACCGACCGCCCCGTCGAAGTGGGTCTGCATATTGCCGTAGGTGGAAACATCGACCTCCTGCGCTTCGGCAGCTGCCTGCTGATCATCCAGCTCACCGACAGACAATCCCATGGGGTCACTCGGGTTGATCTCCGCCAGATTAGCCGCCACGGCATCGATCGCCTCGTGGAAGCTGGCCACCAGCGAGAACTCGCTCTCCTCCTCTGCATCGCCACCACCGGCGTAGAGGCTGTTGAGGGTCCCGACCACCGCCTCTTTGGCGAAAATACCGGTGACGATACCGACCGTGGCCTGCCAGTTGTCATCGCGTACACCGATGGGGTGCAGCACCGGGGTCACCGCCTGGCTGATCTTGCTCAGGACCGAGCTCTCCTGCTCCTGATGGCCAAAGCTGCCATCGGTGCCGAGCGAATTGAGCACGCTCAGCACGGCAACCACCAGCACGATGGTTTTACCTGCGCCAAAGACGAAGGATTTGAGCTTCTGCCAGGTCTTGATGGCAACGTTGACCGGACGCGGCCACTCGTAATCCGGCATCTCCATCAGCATGGAGTCGCTCTTGCCCGGCAGCAGGGTGCTGCGCAGCAACAGGCCGGTGAGCACCGCCACCAGAATGCCGATGAGGTAGAGACCGAACACCAGGTTCTGGCCAGACTCGGGGAAGAAAGCCACCGCAAACAGTGCGTAAACCGGCAGACGGGCACCGCACGACATAAAGGGGGCCATGGCGGAGGTCATCAGCCGCTCCCGCTCGGAGTTGAGAGTACGGGTCGCCATCACCGAGGGGACGGTACAGCCAAAGCCCATCAGCATCGGCACGAACGCCTTGCCCGGCAGGCCGAGGCGGCGCATCAGAGCATCCACCACGAAGGCGGCACGGGCCAGATAGCCGGAGCTCTCCAGCACCGCGAGGAACAGATAGAGGCAGCCAATCACCGGAATAAAGGTGGCCACGGTCTGCAAGCCGACGCCAAAGCCATCAGCCAGAATGGCACCCAGCCACTCGGGGGCATTGACCAGCCCCAGCAGGTGGTGCACCCCATCGACAAACAGGGCGCCGCCCATGATGTCGAAGAAGTCGATAAAGGCGCTGCCGACGTTGATGGCAAACAGGAACATCAGGTACATGACAAACAGGAAGAAGGGGATGCCAATCCAGCGATTGAGCAGCACCCGATCCAGCCACTCGCTCTGGGCCTCGGTGAGCTTGCCCTTCTGCTGACGAGCCTGTTGTACCCACTGGTGGATATGGCCGTAGCGAATATCCGCCAGTTGCAGGTCGATATCCTGTCCCTGATGGGCGCGAGCCACTACATTGGCTGCGGCCGCCTGCTGACCGGGCAGCAGGGTCTCCTGCATCACCGCATCCTCTTCCAGCAGGCGCAGGGCGCGGCCACGGGTAGTGAGATGATGCGGGGCGAGCAGGGTCTCCAGCTCCGCCAGATCGGTTTCAAGCGCGTTGCCGTAATCGAGCTGCAAGGCGGCTTGCGGCTGACCGATAAACTGCCGGATCTGCTGCTTGAAGGCGGCAACCTGCTTGCTGTTGTGGGCAGAGAGGGCCACCACCGGGCAACCGAGGGATTTGCCGAGCTTGCTCTCGTCGATGACGATGCGGCGCTTTTGCAGGATATCCAGCTTGTTGAGCACCACCACCATGGGCAGGCCCAGTTCGCGCAGTTGCAGCGTGAGGTAGAGGGAGCGCTCCAGATTGGCGGCGTCGATGACGTTGAGCAGCAGGTCGGGTTGTTGGCCCTGGGCAAAGCGGCTGGCAATCTGCTCGTCCAGACTGCCATCCTGACTGGCCAGGCTATAGATGCCGGGCAGATCCATCAGCTTGAAGTGATGCTCACCCGCGCTGAACTCACCCATCTTCTTGTCGACGGTGACACCACTCCAGTTGCCTACCTGCTGGCGGGCGCCGGTCAGGGCGTTGAACAGGGAGGTCTTGCCGCTATTGGGGTTACCTACCGTTACCAGGGAATAATTCATACCAGCTCTACCTCTATTTTCTTCTGAACCCGCCGCCTGCGTGTGGCAAGCTGCTTTGCAGGTTCGACTTCTTGTCTCTGAACCGCTCCCGGTGACGTTTCTAAACGGGAGCGGCAGCCGAGCAGGGGGTTATACCGGCTCGACTTCTATTTGCTGGGCCAGACTCTTTTGCATGGAGAGACAGATCCCCTGGCACTGGATCTGGAGCGGGTCCCCCAGGGGGGCGGAGCGCAGATAGATGACTTCAGTCTGGGGCAACAGGCCCATCACCATCAGTTTGCGGCGCAGCGGCCGGGCGAGCTGATTCATATTCTTGATGCGAGCACTCTGTCCCGGTGACAACTGCGTGAGTACCATGACTGACTCCTGAAGTTAAACAATAATAATTCGCTTTTACTTGGGGCATTATAAGCTGTGTCTTCAACTTTTATTTGAGTAAAATCAAACTCCGCTTAGCTAACCCATAAAGTAATGCCATGAGTCACGACAACAACAGCCGCCTCGTTTACAGCACAGATGGCGGCATGATCAAGGAGCAGAGCGCTCCCCAATCCGCCTCCCCCTTCCCCACCGACGGCACCGTGCGCATTCGCCGCGAGACCAAGGGGCGCAAGGGTGCCGGGGTGATCACCATTCATGGCGTACCCGCCGATCAGCAAAAATCCCTGGCCACCCAGCTCAAGAAAAAGTGCGGCACCGGTGGTGGTATCAAGGAGGGAGTGATCGAGATCCAGGGGGATAAACGGGACCTGATCAAAACCGAGCTGGAGAAAGCCGGTTTCAGCGTCAAGCTGGTGGGTGGCTGATCCCCTTGTCACTCATGCGGTTTTTCCCTAGAATGCCCGCTCCCATCGAGGGGGAGTAGTCTCGCACACCGGTGCCATCCATTGCATGAATACCGGTTTGCGACCCTGATCAACATACTTGGTGCCAAATCACCATGGTCAGGGTGATCCATGCCAGCCATGGATTTGACAAGACCTTTGACGGGCCAGTGCCAATACCGGGGACGGATGGCGCAGGCTTGTCTTTGGTTTATAACAATTCCGTCCCCCGGTCATTTTTATGGAAGCCTTGTTAACCTCAACCCTCAGCGTCGCCATTGCCGAAATCGGCGATAAAACCCAGCTGTTGGCGTTGCTGCTCATCTGCCGTTTTCGCAAGCCCTGGCCCATCATCGCCGGCATGCTGGCGGCTACCTTGCTCAACCATGCGGGCGCTGCCTGGATTGGTGAGTTCATCAGCCGCTGGCTCGATCCCAAGATAATGACCTGGCTGGTCGCCATCGCCTTTATCGCCATGGCTATCTGGATTTTGGTGCCGGACAAGATGGATGACGAGGAGAGCTCGCTGGATAAATACGGCCCCTTTATGGCTACCTTCGTGCTCTTCTTCATCGCCGAAATTGGCGACAAGACCCAGATTGCCACCGTGCTGCTGGCCGCCAAATATGACTCTCTGGTGCAGGTCATTACCGGGACGACCCTCGGCATGATGCTGGCCAACGTGCCTGTGGTGCTGATCGGCAAGCTGGGGGCAGACAAGCTGCCGCTCAAGGGGATCCGCATCGCCTGCGCCATCCTCTTCGTCGGCCTCGGGGTGAGCACCCTGATCTTTGCCTGATCGCCTTTTCCGCTGACCAAGCCCTCCCCTGTGGAGGGCTTTTTGTTTGCTGCTTTGTCTATTGCGTAACCCGCTGTCGCAACCACCAGCCGCAGAGCCAAGGGGCAGTGCACGGTTGCGGGTGCCTCATGCCATAATGGGGCAAACCTCGTGGAGTCCCCCCATGCACAACATATCAAGAGAGACGCTTCTCGAATGGGTCAAACAGGGACGGCTGGCGCCAGAGAAGCTGGCGGACGCCCTGACCCTCGCCGATCTTCCCCCCCATCCGGCGCGCTGGCAGTGGCTGTTTGACCGGCTGCTGCTGTGGCTCGGTGCCCTCTGTATCGGGGCTGGCCTCATCTTCTTCGTCGCCTTCAACTGGCAAGAGCTGGGCCGGGTCTCCCGCCTCGCCCTGCTGGAGGCACCGCTGCTCGCCATGCTGCTTCTGCTGTGGCGCAAACCGCTGGGGGATACCCCCCGTCAGGCGCTGCTGCTCGCTATCGCCCTCAATATCGGCGCCCTGCTGGCGCTGGTGGGTCAAACCTACCAGACCGGCGCCGATCCCTGGCAGCTGTTCGCCACCTGGGCGCTGATGCTGGTGCCGCTGGCGACATTTGGCCAAAGTCCCCTGCTCTGGACCTTGAGCTGGCTGCTCGGCCAGCTGGCGCTGGTACTCTACTGGCGGCTCGGCCTGTTCACGTTCTTCTTTACCTTCGATGAAGAGGGATTGGGCTGGTGCCTTACCCTGCTCAACGCTGCCCTCTGGGGTCTGCTTCTGCTGGCACCAAACCGCTGGCGCCTGATGCCAAGCTGGCTGGCGGGCCTGGCCGCAGGTCTGGGGGCCACCCTGCTCACCCTGCTGGCGCTGTTTGATGCCGCCTCCCCGCTGGTGTGGCCGCTCTGGCTTGGCTGGCTCGCTGCGGCCTATGCCCTGTGGCATCACAGATTTATCGCCGGACTCGCCATGGGGTGCCTCAGCCTGATTGCCGTCATCCTCGCGGCGCTGGGCAAGTGGATGGAGCCCGACATCAACGGCTTTTTGCTGCTGAGCCTGATTGCCATCGGCCTTTCGGTCACCGCCGCCCGCTGGCTGCAACAACAACGGAGGTCTCATGAGTGATCTGACCCTTTGGCAAGCGCTGCAACAGGCCAATCTGGTGGAAGGGGAGATGCCCCGTGATACCCAACCCCACTGGTCGAGCCGCTTTCTGCTCGGGCTGGTGGGCTGGATTGCCGCCCTGTTCCTGCTCTTTTTCCTGTTTCTCACCTTCGAGCAGCTGACCCGCGAGGCCAACAGCGCCCTGCTGCTGGGGGCCGTGCTGCTTGCGGGGGCCTACGCCCTCAATCGCAGCCAAAGCGGCGATCTCTGGGATCAGTTCGTGCTGGCCCTCACCCTGGCGGCCGATGCCTGGCTGCTCTATGGCCTGCTCGATCAGCTGGATCTCCATCACGCCCTGCTCTGGTTCGGTCTGTGCCTGCTCTCCCTTGCCATCGCCGTGCTGTTCGATCACTGGCTGGTGCGTCTGTTTCACAGCGTGGCGGCGGCCCTGCTGCTCACCCTTGGCCTCGCTTGCCTCGGGCTGCAACTGCTGGCGCTGCCGCTGGTGATGGCGGCCATCACCTTCTGCTGGCTGCGGGCAGATAGGGATCCAGAGCGTCACCAGCTCTACCACTCCATCACGCTGGGGCTCGCCCTCTCCCTGCTGGTGCTGGGCCGTCTGCACCATCCGCTCTGGGATGGCGGCAGCAGCATGCTGGACGAACTGGGGCTGTCCCGCCTGCCGCTCTGGCTCAATCCCCTGCTCTGCGCCGCCCTGCTGCTGGCGGTGATGGTGAAACTGAGGCTCCCCCTGCTGTTTGGCCTGCCGCTGGTGCTGATCAGCACCATCATCCCCGGCATGGGGGCAGGCGCACTGGTGCTGATCCTCGGGTTTTATGCCGGCAGTCTGGGGCTGATGACCCTCTCGGCCCTGCTGCTGCTCGGCTATGGCTCGCTCTATTACTACGATCTGGGGCTCACCCTGATGACCAAATCCTGGCTGCTGCTGGGCTCCGGCATCCTGCTGCTGGGGGCCCGCCAACTGCTCACCACCTTTGCGGCAAGGAGCGACTCATGAAACCCGTCACCCGACAGCTCGCCCTGTTGCTGAGCGGCCTCGCCATCCTGGCAGGCATCAATGCCACCGTCTGGCGCTATGAGCACGCCATGAGCAGCGGCGAAGTGGTGCTGCTGCGGCTCGCTCCGGTCGATCCCCGCTCTCTGATGCAGGGGGATTACATGCGGCTCAACTATGAAATTGCCCGCGAGCTGACCAGCCGCGACGCCCGTACTACTCAAAACAATGGCAGCGACACCCTGGTGATCCGCCTCGATGCCCATCAGGTGGCCAGTCTGGTGGCCGATGGCAAACCGGATCGACTCGCCAGCGATGAGCGGCTATTGCAAGTGCACCAGAGCGAGCGGCAGTGGCAGATCGGCCCCGATGCCTACTTCTTTGAAGAGGGCACGGGGGAGCAGTACGAGGCAGCCCGCTACGGCGAGTTCCGGCTGCAAGCGGATGGCAAGACCCTGCTGGTGGGGCTGCGGGATGAGGCCTACCAGCCCATCGGGCAGATCCGCGCCCGCTGGTAACGGCAGTGAGTGGCTATTTACTCTGTTCATGGTCACACTCAAGGGAAGGTTGATCGCTAAGGATGTTCCCAATGAGGATATGGCTGATCTGTCATCTGTTGCTGCTCTGCTGGGCCTCGACGGCCAGGGCTGATCTGGGCAAGCTCGAGTACCTCACCGAAGAGTACCCCCCCTACAACTACAGCGATCCGCAAGGCCAGCCCACCGGCCTTGCGGTCGATCTGCTGCAGATGATCTGGCAACACAGCGGCGTGCCCCCCCAGCCGGTGCGCATTCTGCCCTGGGCGCGAGGTTATTACTTGCTAACCCAGAAGCCCAACGTGGTGCTTTTCTCCACCGCCCGCACCCAGGCGCGGGAGGATCTCTTCAAGTGGGTCTGCCCCATCGGCTACTCGGAGTACATACTGCTGGGCCGCACAGCGCAGAACATCACCCTGACCGCCTTCGATCAGATGAGCCAGTACAAGATCAGTGCGGTGCGCTCGGACGCCGCCGAGCAGCTGCTGCTCAACAACGGCATGGATGACAACAACATCATCCCGGCCAACCGCCTGTCGCAGGGGTTGAAGATGTTGCTCTCCGGCCGCGCCGACCTGCTCGCCACCAGCAAGCTGGCGGGATATGACGCTATCCGCGAACTGAAGCTCCATGGCGACGACTTCAATGTGGCCATGGTGCTGAGCGCCGAGCAGCTCTGCTACGCCTTCAGCCGTCAGGTGCCAGACAGCGAGATCACCCTCTTTCAGCAGGGCCTGACCCGCGCCCTCGCCTCGGAAGAGTTTCGCAAATTGCAGGCCAAATACCTGCCGGTGCGCTGAGCACTCACTCACCCGATGGGCAGCGGTTCGCTGCCCATTTTATTGATGAAAGATGCAATAGAGGTGGCTAGCTATTCCCGCCGCAAGCAGTCAAACTGGGCTACATGGTTGATTGTGAAGGATCTTTCCCGTGCGGACATGGCACCTACCTCATCTGCTACTGCTCTTGTGGGCCACCTTCGCGCAGGCCGATCCGGGCAAGCTCGAGTATCTGAGCGAAATCTCTCCCCCGTTTAATTTCAGCGACCAACAAGGGATGCCGACCGGATTGTCGGTGGAGCTGATGCAGCTTATCTGGAAAGCGCGGGGCGTGTCGCCCCAGCCCATCCGCATTCTGCCCTGGGCCCGGGGCTACAACCTGCTGCAACAAAAACCCAATGTGGTGCTGTTTGCCACCGCCCGTACCCCACAGCGGGAAGCGCTTTTCAAGTGGGCCTGCCCCATCGATCACTCGGAGTTTGTGCTGCTGGGGCGCAAGGCGGACAACATCACCCTCGGCTCGGTGGCCGAGATCAGCCGCTACAAGGTCGGCGTGGTGCGCTCCACCGTCTCCAAACAGCTGCTGCTCGAACGCGGTATCGATGAGCGCCAGCTGATGCTGGCCAACCGCCTCACCCAGGCGGCCAAAATGCTCACCTCAGGTCGCGCCGATCTGTTTGCGACCAACAAGCTGGCGGGCTATCAAACCCTGCAACAACTGGGCTTCAAGCCGGATGACTTTCATGTCGCCTTCGTGCTGGATGCCAGACCGCTCTGCTACGCCTTCAGCCGTCAGGTGCCCGACAGCGAGGTCGCCCTCTTTCAGCAGGCGCTGACCCACGTCGTCGCCTCGGCGGATTTCTCGGCCCTGCAAGCCAAGTACCTGCCGCTGCGCTAACGCCCTGCTCGCCGTCGACATAGGGCGCTGGATGGCGGCCGCCCTCACGCATTTTTGCCAAACATGCTCCATCGCCTTGGCGAAATCGGCCAGCTTGGTCACACTTGAGCAGATATTCCCTTGATCAGGATGGCAAAAATGAAACCATGGATTGGATTGGCCGGGGCGCTGCTGGCCACCCTCGCACAGGCGAGTCCTGAGCTCGGCAAACTGCACTACATCACCGAAGAGTACAAACCCTACAACTACGCCGATGCCAGCGGTGCCCCCACCGGCCTCGCAGTCGAGCTGCTGCAACTGGTGTGGAAAAAGACCAATACGCCGGCGCAGCCCATCACCATCATGCCGTGGGCGCGCGGTTACTACCTGCTGACCCAAAAGCCCAATGCGGTGCTCTTCTCCACCGCCCGCACCCAGGCGCGGGACCCCCTGTTCAAGTGGGCCTGTCCCGTCGGCTATATCGAAGTCGTGCTGGTAGGGTTGGCCGAGCGCAATATCACCATCACCAAGCTCGACGATGCCAAGGCGTTCAATATCGGGGCGGTGCGGGCCGATGTGGGGGAGCAACTGCTGCTCAACAACGGCTTTGACGAGACCAGGCTGATGACTGCCAATCGGCTATCACAAGCGCTCAAGATGCTCACCTCCGGCCGGGTTGATCTGCTGTCAACTCACAAGACCACCATGGAGATGCTGGTCGCAGAGCAAAAGATCGACCCAGCCAGCTTCAAGGAGCAGTGGGTGCTGAGCTCGGAGCAGCTCTGCTTCGCCTTTAGCCATCCGGTGAGCGACGAGCTGGTCAAGGAGTTCCAGACCGGTTTGACCCAGGTGCTGGCGAGCAGCGAATACCCGCTGCTGCACAGCAAATACTTCCCTACCCCCGCCGCCAAATAGCGGCGCGGCGTCGAGCGCCAACAACAAGGGGCCCACCGCGGGCCCCTTCGCTTTTTCCGTTTGCGCTCCCCTCTTTTACCTTTTGCGTCCCCCTCGCGGCGTCACCCCACCGCCCCGCTACGACCAAACCCCGACAATCATCAACTAATCACCAATTAATAAAAGTTTGTGCCAGCGCAAAAAATCACTCCTTTCTGATAGTTAGCCCATCAAAACCATAGATAAGACCACTCTGGCTCCGTAATATGGCGACGGGCGTCTGTTGACCCCTTTTCCGAGATCAATGGTCAACGGCGCAATCTGGTAGCGACAGTCAGGGGCGGTAGCGACTTTAGCGTAGGGTCGATTAGCGAAGCGTAATCGTCCGCGGTAACCGTCCCCTCTCCACTTGCGGGAGAGGGCTAGGGTGAGGGGTCGGTAACGTCATTGCATAGCGGAATATCGCCCCCCTCATTGGCATGGCTTCGCCATGCAGGACACGAGGACTCCGTCCTCGACGGGGTTTCGCCGCCGCAGCGCGGCTTGGCGAGTGACTTTGGAAAGACCCGCTCTCTTTGGCAAATAACACCAAAAGTCTTCTCCCCCACTTGTTCGCCCTCCTGCGTCGGGTTCCCTCGGTTCACCCGTTTGTCCCACGGCATGCGCCGATGGGCTTTGACCTTCGCCATCCCTGGCGTCGGTCAAAGTCCGCTACGGACATCCATGTCCTTGCGCCAAACCGGGCCGAGCGTTGCTCGTCCAATACCGGTTTGGCCCATGGCACAGCGGCGCTCGCTCGGCATCCTGCCTCGCGGCCTGGACAAACGGTCTCACCTCGGCGAACAACAGGGGGCAACTCCCAACCCGCCGCACCGAGGTTGGTTAACAGCATCAGGTGTATTCGAGACTGTGATCGGGAGAGACGTTATCTCTGATCCGCCCCTCGCCCACTCTATTACGAGGTTAGATTGTCGCACTTATGCAACAGGTGTCATCGATATGGTTGCCCAAGGAAAAATAACTGTGAGTACAACAGCAAGCGGCACACATCCTTATCGGGGAACGGTTTTATATTGAAGGCCCGATAGTGAGTATTTCACAGTAATAACACCTTATTTCTCGAACGTCCGATTACGCTTCGCTAATCGAACCTACGACCCTGAATATTATACAGCTATCATTCATGTCAAAATATTTACGCCTAAAAACATCGAGGTAACTAATGTTAAAAAGGATAAAATTAGTTCAAGGAATTGGTAATTACACACAAACTAGAGCAAGCGGAATTGAATTAACAGATGTAACTGTTGTTTATGGAGAGAACCGATACGGGAAAAGTACTTTATGCGATATAATATACTCTCTTTCTGAAGACTCACCCGAAATAATATTAAATAGGAAAACTATCCCCAATAATCCAGCTAAGCCACCAAAAGTAGAGCTTCTATTTTCAACAAGCACTGGGAATGTAATTTCTAACTTTGATAATGGGCAATGGCAAACAAAAACACCTGCTTGCTCAAGACTATATGTCTTCGATCAAAATTTCATTCATCGCAATGTTATTACAGGCCAAAGGCAAGAACGTCCGAACTCAGAGAACATGACAAGTTTCATACTTGGAGAAGAAAATACGATTTTATATACAGCCCTTGCAGACATGAATAGAAATCTGAGGGATGAACGCCGCAATCTTAATGAAATCGAACGCCAGTTAAATACTCACGCTGTAGGAAATGCAGAACAATACTCAACAACGATATTACCACTCCAAACGAAAGAGCAATTAGAATCAAACTTTCAAACACTAGAGATAGCGAAGCAACAGCTCGAAAGCACAATGCAAAATATCGACTATATAAAACGTCGAAGCATCCTCACGGTCGTTGGACAACAAGTAAACTTCCAACAAGTAATTTCACAAATAAATACTGTACTGACCTCTAGTATCCAAAATGTACACCAAGACTCGTTAGGTGTATTAAAAAGGCACATGGACAAACATGTAGAAAATGTCTCCACATTTAAAGGTTGGGCCGCTCAGGGTCTTGTTCAGATAAAAGATGCCTGTCCATTTTGTGGTCAAGGCCTAAGTGTCGATGCTATAACTCTTATCTCATCTTATCAACAAGCATTTAATGCTGAATTTGATAGATTTAATTCTGATACGAGAACAACTCTCAACAGTCTTCGCAAACCGTTTCAAATCCCACATATTCGCGAACAATTACAACAGCAACACTTAAGTAATTGCCAAATAGTAGGGATATACGTTGAGCCGCAGATCACTAGCAATCCAGAATTAGCACCATTGATCGCAGCATTAGATCAAAAAATTCAAATAATATTGGCAACGTTTGATGCTGTATTTGCACGAAGCCAAGAGGCAACAACTTTTTGGACTCCTCGGTTAGAACAGAAGTTTGCTACACCGTATGAACAAGCTGAAGTAATGGCCTTTGACCACTTACTTGTAGCATCTAGAGATTACAACCAAGCCATTTATGAATACTGGCAAGTCACAGAGCAAATCAACACACTGCTCAATGCATACAAAAACTCGCTTGATGTAGCACAGATAAATATTCAGCTAATCGAAATCAATAGGCAGCAAAGCCAAATTCAAACCTTTTTAAAAAGAATATATCTTGAGCCACTCTGTACCTCATATCGGCAAAAGCAAGCAGAAGTTACAGCTTTAGAAGCCGCTTATAAAGCAAGAAAACAGCAGCTAGATCAATCTCAAAGTACATATCTGGATACGTATTTTAGTCAGATTAATAGTCTTTTCCGTCAATTAGGATCTAGTAATTTTGAAATAATTAAAGCACCTAATAATAGAGGACAACAAACAGTTTATGATCTGAAAGTTAAATTTAAAGGTGAAGATATTCCAGCCGATAGAGTCAACACAATTTTTAGTGAGTCTGATCGCCGAGCGTTAGCTCTATGTATTTTCCTTGCAAAAGTAATGTCGCTGCCCCCAGAAAGCAAAGAAAAAGCAATTTTAGTTTTAGATGACCCAGTTACCAGTTTTGACAATGAGAGAATAGCTTTAATTTTAAACAAACTTGATGAGATTCAACGAACTATAAAGCAGGTTATTATTACCACACATTATAAGGGAATGGCATCTAAATCTGTTAAGAAATTCAAACGATGTGCAAAAGCAATAAGACTACATCATGGTGCAGATACATGTTCTATTGAAGAAGTTGATATTGACAACATGATGGCAACAGAACACGACATTGCGTTTGATAAAATCAAGTCTTTTGTTGACAGAGAAAGCAACACTGACATTCTTACAAGTTTGCGACCATTTTTTGAAGAAGAAATAAGGCATAGATATAAGAAACAGCTTAGAGAATTAGGACATACCAAATCTGATCTATCAGTATGTACTGCAGCATTAAGAGATCATGGCTTTATGAGTTCAGACACGGAGGCTAAATTGAGTGCTATTAGAGATACACTCAACACTCCAATGCATGAAATAGGAAATGACACTCTTGAAAATACTAGGGCATTAGCTGGAGATATTTTAGATGTTATATATAATCGACTGAATTTTCATTTATAGACTGAATTTTGGTGTTTTTTTATATCTTAGTCACGCGATAGTTTTTTATACAATCCAGCAACGTTAGTCCCCTCACCCTGGCCCTCTCCCGCAAAGGGAGAGGGCATCTGAGCGAAGAATGCCGAGGCTTCGGCAAACCACAAACAAAAAAACCGCAGCCTTGAGCTGCGGTTTTTATTTCTATTCCCCAAACGCACTTATATCCCAACCAAAAAACTATTTCCCCAACCCCTTGCACTGCTCTCCCCCTGCGGCGGGATAGGCGGTGAACGTCTCATAGAGGGCGGCGCGCAGGCTGCCGGATTGGCAGAAGTCGCAGCTGCCGCCAGCGTCGATATCGGTGATACGGGCGCCTTGCGGCCCGTCCAGTACCAGATAGGTACTGACAAAACGGTAGGTGCCGCTGGGGGCGTCGAGCGGGGTGCCCGGCTCGCCAAAGGTGAAGCGCACCTTGACCTCGCTGCGATCCCGGCTGCCGGCAATGGCGCGCGAGGAGAGGATCTCCGAGCCCAGCAGGTTATCCCAGGCGTTGGGTAGGAAGGGGTTGCCCTCGACAAAGGGGGGCTTCTCGTCGGGGGCCTCGCCGGTAGCTATTTCGCGCGCCTTGGAGGCGGCATTGAGCAGGCAGAGCAGCTCGGGGGAGACGATAGTGGGCAGCGCGCCGCCAAGATCACTCTGATAGAGGCCACTCGGTTTGACTGCGCGCTCCCAGTCGAGAAACTGGGTCACCTTGGCCTTGGCGCGGGCACTGGCGGCCGGATCGAGTTTGCCGCTGGTGGCGGTGCCCGCATGGGCCAGGGCGATCAGGGCCGCCGCAGAGAGGGCCAGTACCAGCACGGGCCAGCTGGATATCTTCATGGTGCCATCTTCCTTATGTTCGCTTGCATGGGCCGCGCCTTGAACAAAGCGCCGGGCCCTGAAAAAAAGAGCGCAGCCCAAGGGCTGCGCTCTGCGTCAGGTCGTCAACCGGCGGGCCTTACGCACGGCGCCAGCTGGTCTTGCCGGCGCTGTCTTCCAGCACGATGCCCATCTCGGTGAGACGGTTGCGGGCGGCATCCGCCGCAGCCCAGTTCTTGTCGGCACGGGCCTGATTGCGCTCGGCGATCAGGCGCTCGATTTCGGCAACCTCTTCGTCCGCTTCGTCACCCTTGAGGAAAGCTTCGGGGTCTTGCTGCAGGATGCCGAGCACGGCGCCCAGCTCGCGCAGACGGGCGCCCAGCGCGGCGGCAACGGCCATGTCTTCACCCTTCTGGCGGTTGATCTCGCGCACCAGATCGAACAGGGCGGAGTAGGCTTCCGGGGTGTTGAAGTCATCATCCATCGCTTCCTTGAAGCGCGCCACCTGCTCGTCGCCACCGGCAGCAGCGGCCACCGGCAGATCGCGCAGGGCGGTGTACATGCGCTCCAGCGCGGCGCGGGCTTGCTTCAGGTTATCTTCCGAGTAGTTGAGCTGGCTGCGGTAGTGGCCAGACATCAGGAAGTAACGGACGGTTTCGGCGTCGTAGTGGGCCAGCACGTCGCGGATGGTGAAGAAGTTGCCAAGGGATTTGGACATCTTCTCTTTATCCACCATCACCATGCCGCTGTGCATCCAGGTGTTGACGTAGTCGCCACCGTGGGCGCAGCAGGACTGGGCGATCTCGTTCTCGTGGTGCGGGAACTGCAGATCGGAACCGCCGCCGTGGATGTCGAAGTGGTTGCCAAGGTGCTTGGAGTTCATGGCGGAGCACTCGATGTGCCAGCCAGGACGGCCCGGGCCCCAGGGGCTTTCCCAGGTCGGCTCGCCGGGCTTCGACATCTTCCACAGCACGAAGTCGAGCGGATTGCGCTTGGCATCGACCACGTCAACCCGGGCACCGGCTTGCAGCTGTTCCAGATCCTGGCCGGAGAGCTTGCCGTAGTCGGCGTAGGATTCGACGATAAACATCACATCGCCGTTGTCCGCCACATAGGCGTGCTCTTTTTCCAGCAGGGATTGCACCAGCTCGATGATCTCTTCGATGTGCTGGGTAGCGCGCGGTTCGATATCCGGGCGCACCATGCCGAGGGCGTCGAAGTCGGCGTGCATGTCGCCAATCAGACGCTCGGTCAGCTCGTCGCAGGTGACGCGGGTTTCAGCGGCGCGCTTGATGATCTTGTCATCCACGTCGGTGATATTGCGCACGTAGGTCAGGTCATAACCGGCGTAACGCAGGTAGCGAGCCACCACATCAAAGGCGACGAAGGTGCGGCCATGGCCGATATGACAGTGATCGTAGATGGTGACACCACACACATACATGCCCACCTTGCCCGGGTGGATAGGTTTGAATTCTTCTTTTTGACGAGTGAGTGTGTTGTATATCTTCAGCATCTTCTAACCACTGCCTGTGAGTAAAATGGTTGGTCATAATACCCCGTTCGGGGGCAGAAAACGAGGCAGAAAAGCGGGCCAATCCCGCCTGCCAGCACGGTTACGGCGCCTGAGAGACTATGCCGCCAGCCCCTGATGGGCTAGAATTGCCACCACTTTATGCCATACACCTGCGGGCACTTGGTCGCCCGCATCAAATGAAAGGACATATCATGGTCACTCTGCACACCAATCACGGCGACATCACCCTCACCCTGAACGCTGAAAAAGCCCCGGAAACCGTGGCCAACTTCCTGCAATACTGCCGTGACGGTCACTACGACAACACCATCTTCCACCGCGTCATCGACGGCTTCATGATCCAGGGCGGCGGCTATGCTCCGGGCTTTGAAGAGAAAGACACCCGCGCGCCCATCAAGAACGAAGCGGCCAACGGTCTGTCCAACAAGATCGGCACCATCGCCATGGCTCGCACCATGGAGCCGCACTCTGCCAGCGCCCAGTTCTTCATCAACGTGAACAACAACGACTTCCTCGACTTCAAATCCGCCACCACCCAGGGCTTTGGCTACTGCGTATTCGGTGAAGTGACCGCCGGCATGGACGTGGTCAACAAGATCAAGGGCGTCAAGACCGGTAACTACGGCCGCATCCACCAGGACGTGCCGGTAGAAGACGTAGTGATCACCAAGGTGACCCTTGCTGACTGATCTCTGCCGACTCGGCACTGACAAAACTGCGGCCCCGGCCGCAGTTTTTCCATCTGCCTCCCCCACTGCCAGCCCAAACTGGCGCCGCCTTGACTATCTGGCCCACGGCAACCCGCGCCAGCGCTCGGCCCATGCCCTGCTCACCGCCGGTGTGTGGGATGAGCTGGCCGCGCAGTGCGCCGATCTGGCGCTGGTGAGCACGCTCGCCATCGGCCTCGATCGGCCGGGCAGCGATCTCGATATTCTCTGCCAGCATCCTGATCCGGCGGCGTTTGCCGCTACTTTTGCAGAGCAAGGTTGGCAGGCGAGCGCCAAGGGCGGCAATATCTGGCTGCTGGAGCGCACCTTTTCCTGCCTCGACCAGAGCTGTGCAGATACCGGTTCTGACACGAGCGAGGCCAGCTGGCCGCTGGAACTCTATGTCACCCCCGCCCCCATCGAGACGCTGAACGGCTGGCGCCACCTCACCCTGATGGCGGCCCTGCTCGAGCGTTTTGGCGATGCTTTCTACCGCGAAGTGCTGCGCCAGCGCCTTGAAGAGGGATTGAAAGGGGAAGCGGCCATGTGCCGGTTGCTGGGTCTGGCGGGCGATCCTTACGTCGCCCTGCTGACGCTGGAGGGATGCAATCTGGCCGAGCTGTCATGGCAGCCGCCATCCCGTGACGATATCCATACCTCAACTGGCGCGGCGGCGCCTGCAGCACACTATTCGTCCGCTGTTGTTTCTACTACCTCTGCCACCCCTGTTTGCCCTGTTTCGACCGAGAGCCCGATCCCCACATCATGAGCACCCTCTTTATCAGTGACATTCACCTCTCTGCCCAGCGGCCCGATATGACCGCGGCACTGGTGCGCTTTCTTGAGCACGACGCCCCCGGCGCCGATGCCCTCTATGTGCTGGGGGATCTCTTCGAATTCTGGATTGGCGATGATGACCCCAATCCGCTCCATCAGCAGATGGCCGACGCCTTCTTGGCCCTGAGCCAGCAGAACGTGCCCATCTACTTTATCCACGGCAACCGTGACTTTCTGCTGGGGCAACAGTTTGCCAAGCGCGCTGGGATGACATTGCTGGGTGACCCTTGCGTTATCGACCTCTATGGGGAGCGGGTAGTGCTGAGCCACGGCGATCTGCTCTGCACCCTGGATGAGGGGTATCAGAAGTTTCGCCGCATCACCCAGCTCAAATGGCTGCGCTGGCTGTTCCTGCGTCTGCCGCTCTCCCGCCGTCAGGCCATCGCCTGCAAGATGCGCGGCCAAAGCCAGATGGAAAATGCCCACAAGAGCCAGACCATCATGGATGTGACGCCCGCGGCGGTGGACGACACCCTGCGCTCCCACGACTGCCGGATGATGATCCACGGCCACACCCACAGACCCGCCATCCACGACTTCACCCTGGACGGCCACCCCGCCCGCCGCATCGTGCTGGGGGACTGGTTCGAGCAGGGCTCGGTGCTGGTCTGTCGCCCCGGCGAGCAGCGGCTGGAAATGCGGGCGCTGGCAGAGGCTTGATAGCCCGTCAGTCCGGTTGACCACAAAGCCCCCAGCCCTCCATCACTCCCCATCGTTCGCGCCATCCGGTTCACTGCCCATCAGGCGCGAGTGAATAAGTGGTGATCGCTCACAGAACCGCAAGCTGGATGCGCCAATCCCAATCAGTACCCAAGGTTGTGTGAACCCCGTCACCTTGCCCCTTGCCAATTGAGAGGATGATGGCGCTCAGGCAGAAATGTCTTTCTCGCCAACTATTTCAACAAGTTGAGGTTTGTATGCCTGACAGCAATGCGGTCGCTCACCCGTTCGATGCCAAGAAGATCAATGTCAACGATCCCTATGAGATGAAGCAGTGGATCAAAATGTTCGAGTGCACCGAAGTCCAGCTGAAACGGGCGGTCAAGGCAGTCGGCACCTCAGGCAAGGCGATCAGAAAACACCTCAAGAAGTGAGGGCACAACCCCGTCACAAACCCGGCCCCGCTTGCGGGGCTTTTCTCATTTTGGTGTCCCG
>NZ_CAWMRY010000046.1:0-33615 GCF_963870295.1 Aeromonas sp. ANP5
TATTCGCAAGCGAAGCTGAGATATCAGCTTCAGTTGCAGAGAAAGTCCCCACTCAAATGGGGATTTTTTTTGCCCGCAATTCAGTACTTCAACTTCTTCTGTTGCCGGTGTGGCGAGCCGAACGCCACTTCTTATTGTGCCGCTCTGCCACTCCGATCCTTCTTCATCCTGCTCTTCCGAGATTGTTCGACGGCCACTGACTTCACTCCTGTCCATCGTGATGCTGCTTATATGAACGCCTGTTAAAGCAAATGCCAGCAATAAAAAGGGCAGGCCAAGGCCTGCCCGCACGGATGCGCAAGGTGTTACATGATCCCGCGGATCAGGATCCCGCTGATCAGCAGCGGCGCCACCACGCGCCAGCACCAGAGCAGCGCCAGACGCAGGGCGGGTGACAGGCCCGAAGGGAGAATGGCATCACCTAGGCGCCAGCCAAGCAGCAGGGTCAGTACCAGACCAAACAGCGGCATCATCAGGTTTGAGGTCAGATAGTCGAGCAACTCGAAGATGGTCTTGCCAAACAGGGTCAGATCGCTCCATGGGCCGAACGACAGGCTCACCGGAATGCCGGAGGCCATGATGAGCAGAGTCAGTACCCTGCAGGCGCCACGACGCGACCAGCCCCACTCCTCGGTGGTGAAGCGCACCAGATGCTCCAGCATGGAGATGGAGGAGGAGAGAGCGGCGACCAGCAGCAACAGGAAGAAGATCACCCCCAGCCCCTGACCGAACGGCAGATGACTGAACACGGCGGGCATGGTCATAAAGGTGAGCCCTGGGCCCGCGGTGGGATCGATGCCGGTGGAGGCCAGCGCCGGGAAGATCATCAAGCCCGCCAGCACCGAGATAAGGCTTGCCAGAGTGACTACCCAGACTCCGGAGCGCAGCACCCCTTCGCTATTGGGCAGGTAGGCGCCATAAGTCGTGTGTACCCCGAGCCCGATGGAGAGGGAGAAGAAGGCCAGCCCCAGCGCGTCCAGCACGCTCTGGCCGGTCAGCATGGAGAAGTCCGGCAGCAGCAGCTGGCGCACACCCGCCATGGAGCCCGGCATGGAGAGACCGACCCCAACCAGCAGCAACATCATGATGAAGAGCGCGGGCATCATCCAGCGCAGTGCCCGCTCCACCCCTTTCTGAATCCCCCCCTGCACGAACCACCAGGTCAGGCCTGCGAAGATCAGATGGGTCAGCACCGGCCACCAGGGGTTGCTGACATAGCCGTTGAACAGGGCGGTGAGGGCGCTCCCCCCGCTCAGGTTGAGCTTGCCAGCCATCGCCAGCGCGGCGTAACCCACGGTCCAGCCGCCTACCACGCTGTAGAAGCTGTAGATAAAGAAGCCGCAGGCGATCCCCATATACCCCATCCAGCGCCAGTTCGGCCCTACCAGTTTGCGAAAAGCGCCGAGCACCCCGCGCTGGCTATGGCTGCCGAGCAGGGTTTCGCCGACCTGTACCGCTACCCCCAAGGTGAAGCTGAACAACAGAAACACCAGCAGAAAGGCGCCACCGCCATTGGTGGCGGTCACATAGGGAAACTTCCAGATGGCACCAAGGCCAATCGCTGTGCCTGCTGCGGCCAGCACATGACCGAGACGGGAAGACCACTGAACCTGGCTCATACAACCTCCGGGTAACACGACATCGAAGCAATACTCCTCTGTAGCAATAAACGACAGACCATAAAAAAGGCCGCCTGAGGCGACCTTTGCAATGAACATTCAGAAAAACTGTGCGTGCAAGGTCACCTCTCTTGCGAGCTAAAAAATCGACCAAACAGCACGAGGATGGCAGACATGAGGTGACAACCTGACTAATGAATGAGGAAACAGCCTAAACCATGGAAAGAATAATTGACACATAAAATCAAAATTTTTTATGTGTGCCGCTGTCACCACTCTGGCTATACGTACAGCTCAATGGGGGAGAACCTCGCAGGGCCGTATCTTTTCTACCTTGCGGCTATTTACTGGGCGATAATCGACGTAGCTTCTTCTGGAACTAGTGACTGCTACATGGCGCTGACGGGAACAACAATGAGACAGGATGTCGTATGAGATGGATGATGTTGCCCTGGTTGCTGATCAGCCTGAGTGTGTCGGCGCAGCCCGGATTAACCCTGCTGAGTCACGACTTACCCCCCTTTACCGAATACCGCGACGGCAAGCTCGATGGCTTCGCCATTCGTTTGATCGATGAGGTGCAGGAGGAGCTTGGCACCCGCTATCCGGTGCGGATTTACCCGCTCAAGCGGGCGCTGGCGCTGGCACGGGTCGAGCCCGGCTATGGACTGTTCGTGGTACAGCGGCTCCCGGAGCGGGAGTCTCATTTCAAATGGGTTGGCCCGCTCTTTATCAATCGGGTCTTTATCTATCAGGCGCCGGATAGTCGCCACCCGCTGACCTCGCTGGCACAGCTGCGAGACCTGCCCAGAGTGGGGGTAGTGCTGGGCAATGCCGATGATGTGCGGCTGACCCATGAGGGCTACACCAATCTGGTGCGCTACAAGACGGTCGGGGAGGCGATAGAGCGGCTGATGCTGGGCAAGATCGATGCCTTGCCGATGGCGGAGCTGGTGATGGAGGCCACCCTCGACAAGATGGGGTTATCCCGGCGCAGCATCGTCAGCAGTGGCGTACTGCTCCATCAGGCCGGTCTCTATATCGTCTTCTCCAAGGGAACGGATGATGCCGAGATCACCCGCTGGCAGCATGCCCTGGAGGCCGTCAGAGCCGCACAGGGGCGGGCCGATGAGCCCACCCGCGAAGAGTAACCGTCACACCAGACCGCGAATCAAGATCCCGCCGATCAGCAAGGGGGCAATCCAGCGCCAGCAGTTCATCAGCAGGTGATGCCAGTGGCTGGCAATCCCCTGCGGCAGCGCCTTGCGTCCCAGCTTCCAGCCCAGCAGCAGCGTCAGCATCAGGCCGAACAGCGGCATCATCAGGTTGGAGGTGACAAAGTCCAGCAACTCGAAAATGGTTTTGCCAAACAGGGTGGCGTGTTGCAACGGGCCAAACGACAGGCTGACCGGAACACCGCTAACCATGACGAATCCAGTGATGGCGCTGCATGCCGTGCGGCGTGACCAGCCCCAGGTCTCGCACAGGAAGCACTGCAAATGCTCCAGCAGGGAGATGGCCGAGGAGAGCGCCGCAAAGACCAGCAGGGCGAAGAAGATCACCTCAAGCACCTGACCGAATGGCAGCAGTTGAAACACCGCCGGCATGGTCATAAAGGTGAGACCGGGACCGGAGGCCGGGTCGATACCGGTCGAAGCCAGCACCGGGAAAATCATCAGCCCCGCCAGTACCGCCACCATGCTGGCCAGCAGCACCACCCAGAGGCTGGAGCGGCCAACCCCTTCGCTGGTCGGCAGATAGGCGCCGTAGGTGGTGTGAATGCCCAGACCTATGGAGAGGGAGAAGAAGGCCAGCCCCATGGCATCGAGCACGCCGGACATCCCCAGCTTACTGAAGTCGGGCATCAGGAAGTGACGTACTCCCGCCATCGCATTAGGCAGGGTGAGGCCAAAGGCGACCAGCATCAGGATCATCAGGAACAGGGCCGGCATCATCCAGCGCAGGGTACGTTCCACCCCTTTCTGGATCCCGCCTTGTACCACCATCCAGGTGAGGGCGGCAAACAGCAGGTGAGTGAGGATTGGCCAGACGTCGCCGCTGACATAGTCATTGAAGCGGGCGGTGAGGGCCGCCGCATCGCCATGGTTGAGCTGGCCTGAGATGGCCATGCCGGTATAACCCAGGGTCCAGCCGCCCACCACGCTGTAGAAGCAGTAGATGAGCAGGGTAGAGATCACCCCCATTACCCCAACCCAGCGCCACTGTTTGCCGAGCAGATCGGAGAAGGCTCCGACTACCCCGCGGCGACTCATGCTGCCGAGCAGGGTTTCCCCCATCAGTACCGCAACCCCCAGCGTGAAGCTGAACAGCAGAAAGACCAGCAGGAAGGCGCCGCCGCCGTTGACGGCGGTGACATAGGGGAATTTCCAGATTGCGCCGATACCGACCGCGGAACCCGCTGCGGCGAGGATGTAGCCGAGTCGGGATGACCATTGGGACTGCTTCATAAGAACTCCAATCGAGCGCCCCTTGGCAGGGGCAGAATGGCGCTCATGTTACGGAGGGCACGGCGCAATCACTACGACGGTTATCGGGTATAAATGCGATTTATTGGTACGATTGGCTAATTTAATTCTGTTTTTTGCCCAATCCTGCCACCAAATAAAAACCGGAGCGAGATTGCTCCGGTTTGGTTTCTGACAACGGTTCGTCGGCGGACTAGATCACCCCCAGCTCCCGCAGCCGCTCCATCAGGTAGCTGTGGGCAGTATGGCGCTCGGAGAGCACCACATCCGGGCGCGGATGGAGGAACAGCGGCAGCGAGATGCGTGACTTGCTGGCACTGCCACCGGTCGGGTTGATGACGCGGTGAGTGGTGGAAGGGTAGTAGCCGCGAGAGGCCTCCTGCAGCATGTCGCCGATATTGATGATGAGGGTGCCAAAGTCGCACGGCACATCCATCCACTCGTCGTCGGAGCCCTTCACCTGCAGCCCCGGCTCGTTGGCGGCGGGCAGAATGGTGAGCAGGTTGATATCCTCGTGGGCGGCGGCGCGGATGGCGCCCGGTTCCTCGGTGCCATCGAACGGCGGATAGTGCAGCACCCGCAGCAGGGTCTTCTGGCTCTCTTCGATCATCGAGGAGAGGGGGCAGCTGTAGTGAGCGGCGATATCGGCCGGGGTGTACTGCTCGACCCAGCCCAGCAGCTCGGCGGCCAGACCGTTGGCGAGGCGGTAGTACTCCATCGCCTGCTCCTTCAGTTCTTCCGGCATCTGGCCCCAGGGGTAGATGTGGAAGTACTCCTTGATGTCTTTCTGGCTATGGCCCTTGGCCACCTCGGAGACCGACGGCGGGAAGTAGCCATCCTGGGTTTCGCGGTTGAACAGGAAATCCTGCTTCTGCTCGCTCATGAAGAAGCGATACCAGTTGTCGTAGATGGACTGCACCAGCTCTTTCGGGATGGGGTGGTTGGTCAGCACGCCAAAGCCGGTGGTTCGCAGGGATTCGGTGAAGCGTTGGGCCGCATCGGGTGAGCGGTAATCGACGGTCAGGACTTTCATTGTTTTTGTTGCGAGCCAGTTAAAAGATGGCGCAGTTTACCTTGCGCCTGATAACAAGGAAAGCGGGTTGGCCGCCCCGTCTGGCACGGCGTTGAATAGTGACAAAAACATCAAATAAACCGCGCCAGACCGCACGGGAGCGCATCCCTTGTTATGGCCTTTTATCCTCTCTAGAATGCCGCTCACTATCTTTTCCGGAGTCTGTTCATGTCCCCCAAAATCCTGTTGCTGACCCTGCCGGTATTGCTGGCGGGATGCAGTGCCCTGTCAGAAGATGAGTGCCGCACCATGAGCTGGTACAACCTGGGTTATCAGGATGGATCGGAAGGCAAAACCCGTCAGGCGACCCGCGATTACGTTTCGTCTTGCAGCGAATATGGCCTCAAAGTGGATGAAGCCGAGTGGAAACGGGGCTACGACAAGGGGCTGGAGCTCTACTGCATTCCCGAGCTGGCTTACAGCAAGGGCAAGGAGGGGCAGGCTTATCTGGGGGTATGCCCCAATGACGCCAGCTTCCTCAAGCAGTATCAGCGTGGCTACGAAGAGTACAAACTGGCTGCTCGCCTGCGGGAGATCAGCGACGAGCTGGAGCGTACCGAGCGGGATATCGATACGCTGGAGCGCAGCATCCGCAACGAAACCAACACGGAACAGCGTGACTATTACCGCGCCAAGCGCGATCGGGCCATTCGCCACTACGAATCCCTGCGCCGGGAGTACAACCGTCTGCGCTATCCGGATCGGGTGATCCAGTTCTCCTTCGGCGGTTAATCCCTCTCTTCATGGCCAGCCCGCGTGCTGGCCATGTTGCATCTTGTCAGATCAGGGCAGTACCCAGCGCTGCAGCGCCAGTGCGATACCATCTTCGTTGTGGTCGGCCGTGACCCGATGGGCATGGCTCTGGATCTGCGGGGCCGCATTGCCCATGGCCACCGCCAGCCCAACTTGCTCGAACATGCTGATGTCGTTGTTGTTATCCCCAAACGCCACCACCTGCTCCATTGCAATCCCTTCACTGGCGGCCCACTGGGCCAGCCGGTTGCCCTTGCTGCAACCGGGCTGTACCAGCTCCACCGCATAGGGGGCAGCCCAGTCACGGGTAAAGGGCATCTGTTCGACCACCTCGCCCATAAAGGTGTGCAGGCGTGCCGGATCCTGATTGAACAGCTCCAGTTTCCAGACCGGGTTGTCGAGCCAGCCTGCCAGCTCCTCAACCGGATGGATGGCGATCCTGAGGTGGTCCGGCTGATTGGCCGACCAGTGGCGGATGCGGGTGACATGCTCTTCGCAGCCGATGTAGCCGATCCCTTCGCTCAGGTGGAACAGGGCGCCCATCTGTTGTGCCTCGACCGAGGCCAACAGCTCGGTAAGCGGGGCGGCCGCCAGCGGGTCGCCACTTAGGATCCGGTTCTGCACCGGATCATAGAGATAGGCGCCATTGCTGCAGATGAGAGGGGTATCGAGGGCCAGCTCGTGGTGGAAGGGACGTGCCGTCATGTAGTGGCGTCCCGTGACCAGCAGCACCTTGATGCCGTGGGCGCGGGCCTGCACCAGTGCTGCCCGGGTGGCCGACGAGATCTTGTGATCCCGGGTCAGCAGGGTGCCATCCATATCGAGCGCGATGGCCTTGTACTCACTCATAGCTCCTCCAACATCGAACAAATCCGCAAAGAGCTTTACCGTCCCAGACCCGGCGCCCCGATGCAAGTCTTGCCCGCAGCCGAAGCGCCGAACTGTGATCCCTTCGTGGCTCAGGTGCAGCTGGCCAGCTGTTGACGACGGTCGGCACGGCGACGCAGCAGATAGAAACCGGCGGCACTGGCAAGGGAGCAGAGGGTGGCGAGATAGAAGGGCCACTCGGTACCGGCCAGCAGCACCAGACTGCCGAGCAGCACCGCCAGTATCTCGCTGCCTACGGCGAGGGCGCGGTAGAGCCCCATCGCCTGCCCCTGTTGCTCCGGGTGACTGCGGTTGGAGATCGCCACCGAGGTGGCCAGCTCCCCCAGACTCATGCCGATGCCAGCGGGAACGAAGGTAAGCGCCAGTCCCCACCAGTGCACGGGCAGGATAAAGAGCAGCATGCCGCTCGCCATCACCAGATGGCCGACAATGCCGAGGGAGCTGCCGCGCCAGTGATGGGCGATGCGAGAGCCGAGCCAGGAGCCCGCCATCATGGGCAGGCTCACCAGCACCGCTGCCTGCGCCAGCTGGGCCGGATCCCAGGCCAGCCGCTCCACCAGCCAGATATTGAAGTAGGTGAAATAGAGCTGCACGGCGCCATAGCTGATCAGGGTGAGCGCGAAGTAGGGCAGCAGGGCCGGTTGCAACAACAGCTGGCGGCTGGAGAGGGTCGCTGTCTGACGGGTTGCCGCCACCGGCGGACGATAGGGGATCAACCAGTAGACCAGCAGCAGGTTGAGCAGGGTCATTCCTACCGCCAGCCAGGCGGCCAGACTGTAATCCCCCGAGATCACCGCGGCGTAGCCCCCGATCATCGGCCCCACGACCCAGCCCAGATTCATGCCGATGTTGATCCAGGCGAAGCTGCGGGCCTTGTGCTCCTTGCCGGCGAGATCCGCCGCCATCGCTTGCACGATGGCGATGTTGCCGTTGCACAGCCCCTCCACAATCCGGCTGAGCAGCAGCAGGGGGAGGGAGCGCCAGGCGATACCGAGTGCCATCAGGGCATAGCCTGCCAGAACCCCCGCCAGCGAGAGCAACAGCAGTGGCTTGCGGCCATAGCGGTCGGAGAGGCGACCGAGCCAGGGGCTGCCCACCAGCTGGAACAGGGGATAGAGCCCCATGATGACCCCCAGCCACACCTTGCGGCTCCAGTCGGAGGCTTCCGGCGTCAGCATCCCCTGCGCTGGATCCAGCAGCAAAGGTGCCAACACCGGGGAGGGGAGACTGAAGCCTGCAACTGCCAGCGTGACCGTCATGACCAGCACCCAGAGGGGATTTTTGTGCCCGTGTTTCTCCATGTTGCACCCATTAAGTAAAGTTATTTGTTTATTTATGCTGATTCATAGACGGGATTAAGTAAAGTGAATTGTTGATTTAATAAAGGGCGATCCCCATAATGAGACCATGAACGCAAGCACCGACAAGATCCTGTTTCTGCTCAAGAGCCATGGCCCGCAGAGCGCCGCCGCGCTGGGGGAGCAGTTGCAGATGACCTCCATGGGCGCCCGCCAGCACCTGCTCACGCTCGAGCAGGAGGGGTGGGTTACATTCAGCGACGAGGCGCGCGGGCGCGGTCGTCCCGTGCGGCTGTGGCAGCTCACCGAGCAGGCCTGGCAGCGCTTCCCCGATAGCCATAGCGACCTGACCGTGCAGTTGATCGACAACGTGCGCGAGCTGTTTGGCGAGGAGGGGATGGAACGGCTGATCCAGCAGCGGGAGCAGCAGATGCTTGCTCGTTATCAGGAGGCGCTGGGGTCCCATGGCCTCTCTGGCCGGCTGGCGGCGCTCAGGGAGCTGCGCAGCCGCGAGGGCTATATGGCGGAGATCCGCCGCGAAGAGGATGGCAGCTGGCTGCTGTGGGAGAGCCACTGTCCCATCTGTGCGGCGGCGCGCACCTGCCGCGGTTTCTGTCGCAGCGAACTGGCGCTGTTTCGCCAGCTGCTGGCGCCGGCGACGGTGGAGCGGGAGCAATATCTGCTGGAGGGGGCGCATCGCTGCCTCTATCGCATCACGCCGCCCGCGCTCTGATTTCGTCAAACGCCCAAAAACAACAAAGCAGGCGCCGGGATGCCTGCTTTGTTGCCTTCGGGGAGTGGGTTCTCTCGTTCCAGCCCGTCGTTTCCCGATAAGGTAAGACGGCTGATGGGGCTCTTGACCCAGTAAGGTCCTTCACCGCAGAGACCCGGTCAGGTATCTGCTTTGCCACCGGAAGATGTAACCATAGTATCCCTCCCGTGCCGGTGAGTGGTTGCAAAGTAACCACTTATTTCGGTTGTTTTTGCAATAGTTCACCCTTAATCTAGGAAAAGTGGATTAGTCATTGCAACGAGGAAGGGTAAATGCTGAAACTTGATCGCATAGACAGACATATTCTCGAGCTGATGCAGGAGAATGGCCGCATCAGCAATCTGGAACTGGCCGAGCTGGTCGGGCTCTCACCGTCCCCCTGCTCCCGCCGGGTCAAGGCGCTGGAGGATGCCGGCCTCATCGACACCCACGTTACTCTGCTCAACGCCCGCCAGCTTGGCCTCACCCTCACCGCCTACATTCACATTTCCATGGACAGACACACGCCCGAGCGGTTCGAGAATTTCGATCGCGCCATCAGCGAACTGCCCGAAGTGCTGGAGTGTGACCTCATCACCGGCAACGATGCCGACTACCAGCTCAAGGTGGTGGTGCGCGACATGGAGCACTACCAGCACTTCCTGCTGGACAAGCTGACCCATATTCCGGGGGTGACCGGGGTGCGCTCCAGCTTCGTGCTGCGCCGCATCAAGCACAAGACGGCGCTGCCGCTCAACCATCTGGGTTAAGGCTGCGCAAACCGCTCATAGAAACAGAAAGAGGAGGCCAGTGGCCTCCTCTTTTGCTATTCGCTCTTGGTTATTCGGTAGTGGTTATCGGTCTGGATTAGCTGTCGCGGTGACGGGGAATGGCGACTGCTGTGGTCAGACGCTGACCTGGCTGATGTCTTCCACCTGCAGCAGCCAGCCGCTCTGCTCCTGCTGCGGTTCGCCGCTGACTCGCAGCCGCTCGCCGGTCGGCACCCACTGCCCCTCGGGCAGGGAGACCAGCAGGCTCTCGCTGCCGTTGTCGAACAGCCAGCGATCTTCGCCAAGCGATTCAATCAGATAACCTTCCATCTCCACTCTGGACTCGGCTTGCCAGGATGGCGCAACGGAATCACGGCTCTCGATGAAATCCCCCTGAACACCAAAACTGGCTAGCCCCCACAGAATGGAGAGCCCGACGATGGATGTTTGCATCTTGTCTCTCCTCTTTTGGAACTGTAGGGCCAGTATGGGAACAGAAAACTGAGCGCACCATGAACAAGGTGGCAAAGTGCTGGCGAGATCGCGAAAAAATCCGGTCAATTGGCCGGCAGAGTCATTTTATGGTGTCTGGATCACACTATTTGGCGGCTTCTTCTGCCATCCGTTCAGCTCTTGGCTTATTCGTCCACATGGCTACCCCGCGATGATCCCCACAGATCCCCTCTGCCACCACGGTGCGAACCTGGGTGCCATCTTTGCAAATGGCCTGCCAGGCGTCGGCATCATCGATGGCGAGCGAGTTGGGGGGCGGCGTGGTTTGGCAAGCCGTGAGCAGCAGGGCGCACAGGGGGAGCAATTTTTTCATGGCGGACTCCTCGGGGTGATGGGGGACTGAGAGGATTGGGATGACTTCTCCATCCGGGCTTCACTCCCCAGCATCAGTGATAACCGGTTCAGGGGCAAGGGGAGGAGCCACCGACAGGTGCCGTGCAGCCGGGGCTTGCCCTGTGCCCTCCTTGGGCCTAAGGTGGGGCCGTTTTATTGCCTGATTGAAGGAGCGTTTTCATGTCCACTCTCTATCCCCGCGTCGGGGTCGGCGTCATCCTGACCAACGCCCAAGGCCAGGTGCTGCTTGGCAAACGCAAAGGGAGCCATGCCCCCTACTGGTCGATCCCGGGTGGTCATCTGGAGTTGGGGGAGAGCTTCGAGTCGGCGGCGATCCGCGAGGTGGCCGAGGAGACGGGACTGGAGATCCACGGGCCCGAGGTGGTGGCGGTGACCAACAATCTGGAGACCTGGCGCGAGAGCGGGCTGCACTATATCTCGGTGACGCTGCATGCCCGGGCAGATGGCGAACCGCAGCTGCTGGAGCCGGAGAAGTGCGAAGGCTGGGTCTGGTGCGATCCGCGCGAGTTGCCCGAGCCCCACTTCGATGCCAGCCGTCAGTCCATCGCCTGCTGGCTGGCGGGGCGCTGCTATCTGCCGGGTGATGTGCCCATGGTGTCGGCCGAATCAGCCTGATTGTCATAAAACGATCATCGCGCTGTCATAATACCCCCTCTCCATCGGGAGAAGAGGGATGAGGGAGAAGAGCGTGGGACAGGTATTTATTCAGTTTTTATGGCTGGGATGCATCAGCTTTGGTGGTCCGGCCGCTCATATCGGCTATTTCCAGCGCACCTTCGTCCAGCGGCTCGGCTGGCTGACACAGGCCGAATTTGCCCGCTTGCTGGCGCTGTGCCAACTGCTGCCGGGGCCCGCCTCCAGCCAGCTTGGTTTCGCCATCGGTCGTCATCGCGCCGGTCTGGGCGGGGCGCTCTCTGCTTTTGTTGGCTTCACGCTGCCCTCATTTCTGCTGCTACTGGCGGCCGCGATCGGCATCGGCCAGCTGGGCAGCAATCTGTGGCTCGATGCGGCGTTGCACGGCCTCAAGCTGCTGGCGCTTATCGTGGTGGCCGATGCGGTGCTCACCATGAGTCGTCAGTTCTGTGCCACGGGAATGACCCAAGGGATCATGGTGGTGACCGCTGCTGCACTCTGGTGGCAGCCCGGTCTGCTGACTCAACTGTTGATGCTGGCGGGAGCTGCGTTGATCTGCGCCCGCAGCCAGCACGGGGCGGGTAGTCGCCCTGCCACCGCCGAGCTGCCTGCTGCCGCTGCCAGTCAGCCTCATTGGCCGACCCTGCTGCTGTTTGGCATCCATTTTATCGGCCTGCCGCTGCTCGGCAGCCCGCTTGGCCAGTTGGCTGCCGACTTCTATCGCGCCGGTAGTCTGGTGTTTGGCGGTGGCCATGTGGTGCTGCCGCTACTGCAAGAGAGCGTGGGACACACTCTCAACGAGCAGCAGTTTCTGACCGGTTACAGCCTGGCCCAGTTGGTGCCGGGCCCCATGTTTACCCTTGCCACCTATCTTGGCGCCCAGTTGCAGCCCGAGATGCCGCTGCTCGGAGCCTTGTCGGCGACCCTGGCGCTCTTTGCACCCGGTTTTCTGCTGCTCTGGGCGGTGGGCCCCTGCTGGCAACAGTGGCTGGCCCGTCCCCGTCTGGCGGGGGCCGTCACCGGAATCAACGCCGCCGTAGTGGGATTGCTGCTGGCGGCCCTCTATCAGCCGGTGTGGCAGAGTGCGGTGCTGGCGCCGACCGATCTGGCGCTGGCGGCCATCGGCTTTTATCTGCTGCGGGTGTTGAAGTTGCCGGTGCCGGCCATCGCGGCCCTGTTGGTGATGGCTGCTATCCTGCTGGCGTGAATGCGGTGAAATCCTGATAAAAACGGCGCCTCAGTGATGGAGGCGCCGTTTTTATTGCAATTGGTCAGCCGCTTAAGCGTCGGGATCGAAATCCAGACTCAGGCTGTTGACGCAGTAGCGCTGGCCTGTCTCGGTCGGTCCGTCGGGGAAGACGTGACCGAGGTGAGAGCCGCACTGGCGGCAGGTGATCTCCACTCGCTTCATGCCGTGGCTGTTGTCCTCGGTGTACTCCACCGTCCCCTCGATGGCCTTGTCGAACGAGGGCCAGCCGCAGCCGGAATCAAACTTGGCTCCTGAGTGAAACAGCACGCTCTTGCAGCAGACACAGAGGTAGTCGCCGCTCTTGCGATTGTGGAGCAGGGCGCCGCTGTAGGGGCGCTCGGTGCCCTTCTCCCAGCAGACGTGAAACTGCTCGGCTGTCAGTTTGCTGCGCCACTGTTCCGGATTGTTACTGCTCATACCGACTCCTTGCCATCCATACCGGAGCCCAGCATAGCGGCTCTGTAAAGCTGACTCCAGCATGCCTCTTATGCTTTGCCTGTATCTGTGATCGAGGTGGCAACCATCTCCTCACCGGATGCAGGGAGAATTTCCTGCTGCGGTGGTTGGGCATCCTCCGCCGTGCTGGCCAGCGCCACCCGCTCCAGCAGTTTGAGGGAGTGGGCCCGGCCGACCGCCACCTGCCGTTTGATGTCATCCGGCAGGAAGGGGAGGCCATCGTTGGTGGCGGTGTCGATGGTCTGGATCCACTCCAGCCCTTCCCCCGGCGGTGGCAGGCGGAACTGGATGTCGTAATCGCTGGCGTTGAACAGCACGTACCAGCGCTCGCCGACACAGTTGATCATGCCGATATCCATGGCGAACGCCTGCCCCATGGGGGCGTGCCAATCTTGATCGGTGAGCTGGTGGCCGTCCGGGTGATACCAGTTGACCTGATGGCAGCTGGACGGGGTGCCATTCCAGCTGTCGTCGCTCAGTTGCAGGTTGGAGAAGACGCTGGACTCCGCCCGCAGTGCCATCATCTGCTGGGTGAAGGCGAACAGCCGCTCATCCTCCGGTCGCCACTGCCAGTTGACCCAGCTGATCTGGTTGTCCTGACAGTAGGCGTTGTTGTTGCCAAGCTGGCTGCGGCCCATCTCGTCGCCGGCGAGGAAGTGGGGGGTCCCTTGCGACAGCAGCAGGGTGGCAATCAGATTGCGCTTCTGCTGCTGGCGCAGGCTGTTGACCCGCGGATCCAGGGTCGGCCCCTCTACCCCGTGGTTATAGGAGAGGTTGTTGCCGTGACCATCCCGATTGTCTTCACCATTGGCCTGATTGTGGCGCTGGTTGTAGGAGACCAGATCCTCCAGGGTGAAACCGTCGTGATAGCAGATGTAGTTGACGCTGGTGTGGGGGGAGCGCCAGTTCTTCGGGAAGATATCCCGCGACCCCACCAAGCGGGTGGCAAAGTCCCCCATCTTGCCCGCATCACCGCGCCAGAAGGCGCGCACCGTGTCGCGGTAGCGGTCGTTGATCTCCTGCCACTGGCTCGGGAATTGACCCAGCCGGTAGCCGAAGGGACCGATGTCCCAGGGTTCGGCGATGAGTTTGACCTGTGACAGCACAGGGTCGGCCATCACGGCCTTGAAGAAGGCGCCCATGGGCTCGAACTCCCCCGCTTCCCGCGCCAGCGTCACCGCCAGATCGAAACGGAAGCCATCCACCTGCATCTCGGTGACCCAGTAACGCAGAGCATCGAGCACCAGCCGCAGGGTGTTGGGGTGATCCAGATTGACGCTGTTGCCACAACCGGTCACGTTGGCGTGACGGGTGTAGTCGGGGCCGTGGGGGCCCGCTTCAAAAGCGTAGTAACCGGCGTTGTCAAAGCCCTTGAACGAGAGGGTGGGGCCGTCGAAACCAGAGGCGGCAGTGTGGTTGTAGACCACATCCAGGATCACCTCGAGCCCGGCCCGGTGCAGCTCGCGCACCATGGTCTTGAACTCGGTCACCGCATCGTCTGCTCTGGTGCTGTAACGCGGCTCCGGGGCGAAGAAGGCGATGGGGTTGTAGCCCCAGTAGTTGGTCAGTCCCAGCTGCTCCAGTCGCGGTTCCGACATGAAAGCGGCCACCGGCATCAGCTGCACCGAGGTGATGCCGAGGCTCTTCATGTGCTCGATAACCAGCGGGTGACAGATGCCAAGGTAGGTGCCCTGCAGCGCTTTTGGGATCCCCGGGTGCTGCTTGGTAAAGCCCTTGACGTGGGTCTCGTAGATAATGGTGCGGGCCGGGCTGATCCCGGGTTTGCCAACCCCTTGCCAGTCAAAACTGTCATCCACTACCACCGACTTGGCAATCATCCCGGCACTGTCACCCTGATAGAGGGCTTCATCCCAGTAGGTGGGACGACTGAGCGCCTTGGCGTAGGGGTCAATCAGCAGTTTTTGCGGATCGAACAGCATCCCCTCCTGCGGGGTGCCATAGACCCGATAGCCGTAGCGCTGACCGGCCTTTACACCGCGCACGTAGCCAAAGCGATACTGGCCACGGCGGCCGGGCAACTCCAGCCGCATCAGCTCCTGCTCCTGATCATCGTACAGGCAGATCTCCACCTTGTCCGACTGGGGGGCCCAGACGCAGAAGTGGCAACCGTTCTCGTCAAGGCGGGCCCCCAGCGGGTGGCCCACCCCTTTTTCCATTACAAGCATCAAGACTCCTGTTTGATAAACAAGGTCGCCAGCGGCGGCAGATCCAGCACTATGCTGTGTGCCATCCCCTGCCAGGGGGTCGGCTCGGCAGCGAACACCAGACCTACATCATAGTTACTACCCCAGTAATACTCGCTGTCGGTGTTGAGCACCACCCGATAGTGGCCCGCCGCAGGGACGCCGATCCGATATTCGAGACGGGGCACCGGGGTGAAGTTGCAAGCCACCACAATAGCCTGCTTGCCCTCTTTGTCCGCCCGCAGCCAGGCAAAGATGCTGTTGTCGGCATCGTTGTGATCCAGCCAGCGGAAGCCGGTCTGCTCATAATCGGCCTGATACAAGGCAGGCTCATGACGGTAGAGGTGGTTGAGATCGTGGATCAGCCGCTGCTGACCGGCATGCTTGGGATATTGCAGCAGATGCCATGGCAGCTGGGCGTCGTGGTTCCACTCGTTGCTTTGGGCGATCTCGGTGCCCATGAAGTTGAGCTTCTTGCCCGGGTGGGCGTACATAAAGCCCATGTAGGCCCGCAGGTTGGCGGCTTGCTGCCACTCGTCGCCCGGCATCTTGTAGAGCATGGAGTGCTTGCCGTGCACCACCTCGTCGTGGGAGAGCGACAGGATGAAGTTCTCGTCATAGTGGTAAACCATGGAGAAGGTCATGTCGTTGTGGTGGTAGCGGCGGTGGATCGGCTCTTTCTGCATATAGGTGAGGGTGTCGTGCATCCAGCCCATATTCCACTTGAAGCCAAAGCCGAGGCCGCCGAGGAAGGTGGGGCGGGAGACACCGGCAAAGGCGGTGGACTCTTCGGCGATGGTCATGGCGTGGGGATACTTGCCGTAGACCTCCTCGTTGGTCCACTTGAGCAGGCTGATCGCCTCGTAGTTGTGGTTGCCGCCATCGACGTTCGGTACCCACTCACCGGCGTTGCGGGAGTAGTCCAGATAGAGCATGGAGGCGACCGCATCCACTCGCAGTCCGTCGATGTGGAACTTGTCGAGCCAGAACAGGGCGCTCGCTACCAGGAACTGGCGCACTGTGTCGCGGCCGAAGTCGTAGATGTAGGAGTTCCAGTCCGGGTGCCAGCCACGGCGCGGATCTTCATATTCGTAGAGCGGGGTGCCATCGAAACGGGCCAGGCCGTGGGCATCGGACGGGAAGTGGGCGGGCACCCAGTCCAGAATGATGCCGATCCCGGCCTGGTGGCACTGGTCGACGAAGTATTTGAAATCATCAGCGGTGCCGTAGCGGCTGGTGGGGGAGAACATGCCCACCGGCTGGTAGCCCCAGGAGCCGCTGAAGGGGTGCTCGGAGACCGGCAGCAGCTCGATGTGGGTGTACTCCATCTCCTTGACGTAGGCGACCAGCTCCACCGCCAGCTCGCGCCAGCTCAGGCTGTCGCCGTTGGGGTGGCGTTTCCAGGAGCCGACATGCAGCTCATAGATGGAGAGGGGTTGCTCGCGTTTGTCGTTGTGCTGGCTGGCAATCCACTCGGCATCCTGCCACTGGTACTGGGCGTGGTCATAGACCACGGAGGCGAACGACGGATACTGCTCGCAGTAGAAACCGACAGGGTCGCTCTTGTGGGGCAGCCGGTTGCCCATGGGATCCTTGAGCTCGAACTTGTAGCGATCCCCGGCCTTGAGGCCCGGCACAAACAGCACCCAGTGACCGCAGAGGCTGCGCTGCATCGGGTGGCGGCGGCCATCCCAGAAGTTGAAATCGCCGATGAGGCTCACGGCGGTGGCGCTCGGTGCATAGACCGCAAAACGCACCCCTTCCACCTGCTGGCCAAGATGCTCCACGGTGCGCAGTTGGGCGCCAAGGGTGTGGTAGAGGTTTTCCGGTTGGGCGGTCAGTTCGGCCAGGCCTGCCCAGGCGGCATCCTGAAACTGATAGGGGTCGATGACCTCGGTGGTGGCATCTTGGTAGCTGGCGAGCAGTTGATAGGGGAAGGAGTTTTTGCGGCGGGTGAAAACAGTTTCAAAAAGACCCGATTCATCGGTGGGCGCCAGGGTGGCAACGACTTTGCCCGACTTGAGATCCTTGACGCGAACTTCGAGGGCATCAGGCAACCAGGCGGTCAGTTTGAGGCCGGGCCCATCCGGATTGGCCTGCAGGCCTAAGTGAGAGAAGGGATCGGAACAGCGGGCAGCAACCAAACGTTCAACGAGCATCGAGATTTCCTTTCATGACAGAGCATCCACTCCGGCCGAAGCCGGAGTGGATTTAGGTGAGAGCGCTGTGGGAGACAGCGTCTCAACGACTGGCCTCATCACGGGCTTGGCTCATCTTGCCAGCCAGTGCCTTGAGTGCCTCATTGGCAAAAATATCTTCCAGATCAGCGGAAAGCTTGCGGCGCCAGTTGGGGTATTCGTAACTGGTGCCCGGTACGTTGACCGGCTTGTCCATCTCCAGCCAGTCTTCCAGCTGGGTACTGAACAGGGCACAGCTGCCGCGGGACATGTGGATCTGCAGACCGTGGTTGAGTTCGGTGTTCATGCCGACCCAGTTCACGTCATGACTGATGTTGTCAGAGATGACCTTGTGGGCATGCAAGCTGTCGAGGATCCGCTGTTTGGCCTGGTGACGATCAGCATACAGAGTCTTCAAAACATCTTCATCCGGATACAGACCCAGTTGACGGCCGAGCGCCAGATCATCGCAGTGCCAGAAGCCCTTGAGGGTCGGCATGTCGTGAGTGGTCAGGGCCGACATCGCTTGCTCGGTGTAGTGCGCCGGGGAGATAAAGCCGCCATCTTCCTTGGAGCGCTCGAAGAAGAACACCTTGTAGGAGTGAACGCCGTTCTCTTTCAGGGTCACGTCGATCCCCTCCGGCACGGTGCCCAGATCCTCGCCGATCAGTAGGCACTGATTGCGGTGGGATTCGAGGGCCAGAATGCCCAGCAGATCGTTGACCGGATAGTAGATGTAGGCGCCCTTGGCGGCGGAGGCTCCTGGCGGTACCCACCACAGGCGCAGCAAGGCCATCACGTGGTCGATACGCAGTGCGCCACAGGAGCGCATGTTGGCACGGAACAAGTCCACCATCGGCTGATAGGCCGCTTCGAACAGCTTGTTCGGGTTCATCGGGGGCAGGCCCCAGTTCTGACCAAGCGGGCCGAGAATGTCGGGCGGCGCACCGACCGAGGCTTTCGGGCAGTAGAGATCCTGGTTGGCCCAGATCTCGGTGGAGCCTTCGGATACGCCCACCGCCAGATCCCGGTAGATCCCCATCACCATGCCGGCAGCCTTGGCGCGGGCATCGGCTTGCGCCAGCTGCTCGTCGGCTAGGAACTGCAGATAGAGGTAGAAGTTGACATCTTGCGGGTGCGCGGACATCCAGGCGGCAACGGCAGGATTGTGGTAATCGCGCAGCTCCTGCGGCCATACCGGCCAGCCCCAGGCATTTTCGCCTTTGGCATAGAAGTGGGCCTGCAGGGCATCAAATGCTGCCTGCTGTTGCAGGCTGTCGCCACCGGCGGCCACGAAGGCATCAAAGGCGGCCTGACGCTCGGCGCCAAGGCTGGCTTCGTCGAACACCTGACGCAGCATGCCGAGTTTGGTCTGGATCACGCTGGTGTAATCGACGTTCTCTTTGGCGCGCAGATCGGCCAGATGTTGCTGGAAGGCAGGGCTCGCCACTTCCGCTTTCAGGCGATCGCTCTGCTGGAATTCGGGCACCGCTTCCACATTGATATAGGCCACGTTGAGCCAGCGACGGGAAGAGGGGCTGTAGGGACTGGCGCTCTCAGGATTGGCCGGATAGAGGGCGTGGATAGGGTTGAGGCCGACGAAGTGGGCACCCCAGGCGGCGGCTTTCTCGACCAGCTGGCCCAGATCGCTGAAATCACCGATACCCCAGTTGTGGCGGCTGCGCAGGCAGTAGAGCTGCACGCTCGGGCCCCATACCTTGCGGCCATCGGCAATCGGCGCCTGTTTGTAGCAGGCCTTGGGGGCGACGATGAGGCGCATGGCGGCCAGCGGTTCGTCATTGCCCTCTTCCAGCAACACCAGCTGGTGATAACCCAGCTCTGGGGCCATATCCAGAGTGACGCGATAGGCCTGGCACTCCATCTCTTCAAATTCGGCCACGCCGACCAGCTCACCCTCGATGGGGGTGAATTGACCGGACAGCACTGCACCCTGCTCCTGCTGGAGCTGCCAGGTGAGGGCGTCGTTGACGAATTCGATGGGGAGGCGAACCTCAAGAGTAACGGCGTTGCCGGTGCGAACCACCATCACAGGATCCAGCGCCCGCAGCCAGTGCTGGCGATGCTCCTCTTCCAGCTGCTGCACCAGTGCGGCCTCGTCATCGACGCGGTAGCCCATGGCGCCCAGCATGGCGGCCTTACTCTCTTCTGATACCTGGGCCGGGTGGCCCCAGGCATCGACATACTCGCTGGCGATACCTTTTGCGGCAGCCAGCTGTTCAATCAGGGTGGTCATAGTTTGAGAATTCCCGCTGTGGATTCTATCTATACTATTTTGTTTGATTTTTATGGGGTGGTACTTGAACAGTGGCTCTTTGGCCATGCTAAACCGCGCACATTTTTACATATCTCTGTGAATGGTTGTGTGACCGAGTAGGCACTATTGTTGATATCTGCGCGATGCCACGATCTGGCACTTTTTTCGTCAAAACGTGGTAATCAGTTACATAAACAGAAAATTAATTTCACAGTTTTTCATGATATAGCGCAATTTCAGACAGAATGTTGGTTGACTCACCGGAGAGTTCTAGTAAATTTACAAGCGGAATTTTCTTTGACTACTGAACAGTTAGGTAACTAAATATGACTATCAAAGTAGGTATTAACGGTTTTGGCCGTATCGGTCGTTTCGTATTCCGTCTGGCTTGCGAGCGTGCAGACATCGAAGTTGTTGGCATCAACGACCTGATCGATGTTGACTACATGGCTTACATGCTGAAGTACGATTCAACTCACGGTCGTTTCAACGGTACCGTTGAAGTTAAAGACGGCAACCTGGTTGTAAACGGCAAAACCGTACGTGTTACCGCTGAGCGTGACCCGGCCAACCTGAAGTGGGGCGAAATCGGTGTTGACGTTGTTGCTGAAGCTACCGGTCTGTTCCTGACCGACGAGACTGCTCGTAAGCACATCGCTGCTGGTGCCAAGAAAGTTGTTCTGACTGGCCCGTCCAAAGACTCCACCCCGATGTTCGTAATGGGTGTTAACGACTCTACCTACGCTGGCCAGGACATCGTTTCCAACGCTTCCTGCACCACCAACTGCCTGGCACCGATCGCCAAGGTTCTGAACGATACCTTCGGTATCGAGTCTGGCCTGATGACCACCGTTCACGCTACCACTGCTACCCAGAAGACCGTTGATGGTCCGTCTGCCAAAGACTGGCGCGGTGGCCGCGGTGCGGCTCAGAACATCATCCCGTCCTCTACCGGTGCAGCCAAAGCTGTTGGCGTAGTTATCCCGGAACTGAAAGGCCTGCTGACCGGTATGGCTTTCCGTGTTCCGACTCCGGACGTGTCTGTTGTTGACCTGACCGTTAACCTGAAGAAAGCTGCCACCTACGCAGAAATCTGCGAAGCGATGAAAGCTGCTTCCGAAGGCGCTATGAAAGGCGTTCTGGGCTACACCGAAGACGAAGTTGTATCTACCGACTTCCTGGGTGAGCGTCAGACCTCCGTATTCGACGCCAAGGCTGGTATCCAGCTGAACGACAAATTCGTTAAAGTTGTATCCTGGTACGACAACGAAATGGGCTACTCCAGCAAAGTTCTGGACCTGATCGCTCACATCTCCAAGTAATTTGGGATGCGCAATCGCGTAGCTTGAAAAAGGCGGCCATTGGCCGCCTTTTTGTTTTTCGGTTTCCCCTGATGACAGGAGTCCACATGCAATCCATTCGTCCCCTGACAGCCAATTGCAAGCTTGCCAACAATGCGGCCGGTCTGCCGGTTCTCACCATCAACAACGACTATGCCAAGGCAGAAATCAGCCTGTTTGGCGCCCATGTGCTGAGCTATCAGCGTCATGGCGAGCCAGCCTCCATCTGGTTGAGTGACAAGGCGGTGCTGGATGGCAGCAAGCCTGTTCGCGGTGGTATCCCGATCTGCTGGCCCTGGTTTGGCCCGGCGCCCGCCCGCGTCGGTAGCGGCAAACCCTCCCACGGTTTTGCCCGTACCACCCTCTGGATGCTGGACGGGGTCTCCGATCACGCCGATGGCACGCTTGTTCATCTCTCCCTGCACGACAGCGATGCGACCCGTGCCCTGTGGGATCACTCCTTCGAGCTGGAACTGGACGTGCTGGTGGGCAAAGAGCTTTCGCTGGTGCTGACCACTCGCAACACAGGTGCTCAGCCGTTGACCTATAGCGGTGCGCTGCACACCTATTTGCAGATCAGCGCCCCGGAGGCGGTGAGCGTGAGCGGTCTGGGCGAGCCCTATGCCGACAAGCTGACCGGACAGGATGCCAAGCAGCAGGGTGCATTGACCCTGAGCGGGCCGCTGGATCGGGTCTACTGGCAGCCAGAGGCGCTGGTGAGGGTGCAGGATGGTGAGCGCGAGACCCGGGTAGTGAGCGGCAACCACGACAGCGTAGTGGTCTGGACCCCATGGCTGGAAGGGGCCACCGCCATGGCCGACATGAGCGACGATGGCTATCGCACCATGCTCTGCGTCGAAGCTGCCATTGCCGGCGACGCTGGGGTGACCGTTGCGCCGGATGAAGAGCACAGCCTCTCCACCGTAATCATCTGAGTTGGATTAGGTTCAGATAAATAAAGAGGGCTCCCGCGGGAGCCCTCTTTGCATCTCGTGACGGCGACAATCAGGCGTTGCCCTGAGTCTTGAGCTTGAGTTCGGCGGCGAAATTGAGCATGCGATCGAGGGGGATCAAGGCTTTGACCCGCAGATCTTCATCGACATGGATCTCGTGGCGTTCGGCACCATCGGTGAGGGCCTCCTTGATCGCCACCAGACCGTTCATCGCCATCCAGGGGCAATGGGCGCAGCTGCGGCAGGTAGCGCCATCGCCACCGGTCGGTGCTTCCACCATCTCTTTCTCCGGACAGGCCTGCTGCATCTTGTAGAAGATGCCCCGATCGGTCGCCACGATCAGCTTCTGCTGGGGCAGCTCCTTGGCCGCCTTGATCAGCTGGCTGGTGGAGCCCACCGCATCGGCCAGCTCGATCACCGAGGCGGGGGATTCCGGATGAACCAGCACGGCGGCGTCAGGATTCTGCTCTTTCAGCTCGCGCAGGGCGCGGGCCTTGAACTCGTCGTGGACGATGCAGTGGCCCTGCCAGCGCAGCATCTGCGCCCCGGTCTTCTTCTCGATGTAGGCACCCAGATGGCGATCCGGGCCCCAGATGATCTTGTGGCCCATACTGTCGAGGTGCTCGACGATCTCCAGCGCAATGCTGGAGGTCACCACCCAGTCCGCCCGTGCTTTGACTGCGGCCGAGGTATTGGCATAGACCACCACGGTGTGGTCGGGATTGGCATCGCAGAAGGCGGAGAACTGCTCGATGGGACAGCCCAGATCGAGGGAGCATTCGGCCTCCAGAGTCGGCATCAGCACCCGTTTGTGAGGGCTCAGGATCTTGGAGGTTTCCCCCATGAAGCGCACCCCGGCGACAATCAGGGTCTGCGCCTCGTGATCGCGACCAAAGCGGGCCATCTCCAGCGAGTCACCGACGAAACCGCCGGTGGCTTCGGCCAGCGCCTGGATCTCGGGATCCGTGTAGTAGTGGGCAACCAGTACCGCCTTGCGCTCCTTGAGCAGCGCCTTGATTTCTGTGGTCAAGGTCGTTCTCTGCTCGGCACTCAGGGGAAGAGGTTTGGCCGGAAAGGGGTAGTCCATTGCGACTACCGGCGGGACACTGCTCAGTGCATTGCTCATTGCGACTGTTCCATCAACGCTCGGGAAGGCAAAAATTATAACCAGAAGCCAGCCACAAACCCATCAACAAATCGGGTGAAGCGCAAGTGGGCGAATATACTCAAGTAATTCGTTGTTATTCTGCCATAAGGAGTTGTCGCATGAAGCAACGTTCCCTCAAGTTCAAGCTGTTGTGCCTTACCATGGGGCTGTTTCTGCTGACCGGGCTGGCCATGACCCTGCTGCAATCGGCCTCTTTCAGTTCCCTTCGCAACATGGTGATGACCCAGACCAGCGATGCACTGGAAGAGGAGGTCTCCCGCAGCCTGCAGTATCAGGCGGAGCGCTATGCCATCCAGATTGCCTCGCTGATGCAGAACTCCTATCAGATCCCCCTGACCGTGACCGCCCAGATTGAAGCCGGTATGGCCAAACCGGAACTGCGGCTGTCACGGCCCCAAGTGGAGTCTCTGCTCGGCAGCAGCCTGCAGCAGGCGAGCGGGATCAGCTCCATTTATGCCCAGTTTGAACCGGATGGCTATGATGGCGAGGATGGCAACTGGCTGGGCGGGGCCAGCCACTCGGTGGCAGGAAAGGGGAGTCTGGAGGTCTATTTCACCAAGGATCAGGGAGGGGCAGTCGCCCAGCAAGCGGTGGACGCCGCCGCCAGTGAGGCCAAGTTTGATACCTCCCTCAACGAGTTTGGCATTCGCAACAGCGAGTGGTATCTCTGTGGTCGCGATACCCGCCAGCCCTGCCTGATGGAGCCCTACCTCTACGAAATCAGTCCGGGCAACAAGATGCTGATGACCAGTCTGACGGTGCCCGTGCTGCGTGACGGCAAGTTTGTCGGGCTGGCCGGTGTGGATATGAACCTGCCCATTTTTCAGCAACTGGCTGAAAACCTTGGCAAGAGCCTCTATGACAACAAGGCGGATGTGACTCTGGTCAGCAAGATGGGGCTGATTGTGGGCAGCAACCGCTATGCCGACAAGCTGGGCCGTCCACTCAAGGAGGTGGGCCTGACCCTGCCTGACGGTCAGCCGGTCAGTAGCGACAGTGACTTTATTCTTCATCAGCCCATCCGGGTTGAGGCCGCCAATACCCAGTGGTGGTTGATGATCAAGGTGCCCAAGGCTCTGGCGCTGAGCAAGGCGCACGCCATCAGCAATGAACTGGGCACCCTGCTTGTGGATGCCCAGCGGCAGCAGATCATCGCCATGGGCGGGATTACCCTGTTGGTGCTGGGCTTGCTGGTCTGGTTTATTCAGACCATCACAGCGCCGCTTTCTCTTATCAGCCGCCATGTGGGCCATCTCTCCAGCAACGAGGGGGACCTGACCCAGCAGATGGAGATCGACACCCATCAGGAGCTGATCGATCTGGGGGCCCAGCTCAATGCCTTCCTTGGCAAGCTGCGGGGCATGGTGCAAATGAGCAAGGGGATCGGTCAGCAGGTCTACCAGCAGGCGCGGGAGATGAAACATACCGCCGACACCATGCGCAACAGTCTGGACGAGCAGAATCTGGAGCTGGAGAGCGTGGTGAGCGCAATGCACCAGATGAGTACCACGGCAGTCAGTGTGGCAGGTTATGCCGAGCAGGCAGCACAGGAGTCGGAAGCGGCGACCCACCACATCAATACCGCCCAGCAGACCCTCAGCAACGCCCGCAACGAGATCCATACTCTGGTCGGCGATATGCATGAGGCGGATAAAGCAGTGGCGCTGGTGGCCCAGCGCAGCACCAATATCAGCCGGATCCTCGATGTGATCCGCGCCATTGCCGAGCAAACCAACTTGCTGGCCCTCAACGCCGCCATCGAAGCGGCGCGGGCGGGTGACATGGGGCGTGGCTTTGCGGTGGTGGCGGACGAGGTACGGGCGCTGGCGACCAAAACTCGTGAATCGACCGACGAGATTGGCCAGCTGATTGGCAGCCTGCAGACCGAGGTGAGCAGCAGTCAGCGTCTGATGAATACCGGCATCGAGCGCTCCACCACCACGGTGCAGGGTACCGAGCAGGCGTTCGAGGCGCTCAATCGGGTGGTGGCCCAGATCCAGCAGATCCACGACCACATCAGTCAGGTAGCCACCGCCGCCGAGCAGCAGAGCGCGGTGAGCGATACCATCAACCAGAACCTGATGCGGATCGGCGATACCGCCAATGTGATCGGGCAGGAGGCCAGCTCCAGCCATCAACTGAGCGAGGCGCTGGAGCAAGCTGCCACGGCGCTCGCCAGTCAGCTTGATCGGCTGCGTACCTGAGTGGCCGCCAGAGAGACAAAAGCCCGCGAGCGATCGCGGGCTTTTTTATCACTCGATGGCAGAGCGGAGTCAGTTGCGGGGTTCAACCAGCAGGATGTGGGAGTCGGCCCCCACTACCCTGACCTTGCTGCCCGCCGGCAGCGACTCGTCACAGCGCACCGTCCAGACCGTATCGTCCAGATGCACCCGACTGGTGCCTTGGGCGACATCATCCAGCAGGGTCAGCTCGCGGCCCATATAGCTTTGCATCCGCTCGTTGATGGTGCTGGCGGCATCCTGACCCGAGTTGTCACGCTGGTGCTGCCAGCGCCACCAGGCCCAGGTGGTGAGCAGGGATTGCACCGCAAACAGCAGCAACTGCGCCTGCCAGCCAAAGGGCCAGATCAGCAGCAGCAGGCCCACTTCCAGTGCGGCGATGCCGGTCCAGAGCAAAAAGCCCACCGAGCCGAGCACCTCGATGGCCAGCAGAATGAAGCCGAGCCCCAGCCAGTGCCAGTGGGTCAGCCCCTCGAAAAGGGCTGTCATGACTTGCTGCCCTTGCCATCTTTGTTGAACAGCTCGGCCATACCAGCCACCGAGCCAATCAGGCTGCCCGCTTCCAGCGGCATCATGATGATCTTGCTATTGGGGCCTTCACCGATGCGGGCCAGTGCCTCGGTATATTTCTGGGCCACGAAGTAGTTGATGGCCTGCAGGTCTCCTTCCGCAATCGCTTGGGAAACCATGTGGGTCGCCTTGGCTTCCGCCTCGGCTGCCCGCTCCCGCGCTTCGGCGGCGAGGAAGGCGGCCTGACGCTCACCTTCGGCTTTGAGGATCTGGGACTGCTTCTCCCCTTCCGCTTTCAGGATTTTGGACTGGCGCACCCCTTCGGCCTCCAGTACCTCGGCCCGTTTCTGGCGCTCGGCCTTCATCTGGGCGTTCATCGCGTCGACCAGCGCCAGCGGCGGGCGCACATCTTTAATCTCGATGCGGGTCACCTTGATGCCCCAGGGGGCGGTGGCGGCATCCATGGTGCGCAGCAGTTTCTCGTTGATGGTGTCGCGCTGGGAGAGCATCTCGTCCAGCTCCATGGCGCCGAGCACGGTGCGCATATTGGTCATGGTGAGATTGCGGATGGCGCTGGTGAGATCGTTGACCTCGTAACCCGCTTTGCGGGCATCCACCACCTGCACAAAGCTGATGGCGTCGATGGTGACGTTGGCGTTGTCGCGGGAGATCACCTCTTGTGCCGGGATATCCAGCACCTGCTCCATCATGATGATCTTGTGGCCGACCCTATCCACGTAGGGGATCAACAGGTTGAGACCCGGGGTCAGGGTGCGGGTGTAGCGGCCGAAGCGCTCCACCGTCCAGTTGTAGCCCTGGGGCACTATCTTGATGCCCGCGCTCAGGGTGGCGAGCACCAGGAACACGAAAATCCCTAGCACAATCAATGATTCATTCATCATTTAGCTCCTTATGAAACACAGTCCCTAGCCTATGGTCTGGCGTCAGGTACCACAAGTGACTTCGTACGCCTTTGTCATGAATTGGCTTTGCTAATTACCAAAACGCATTAAAAAGCATTTTTTATTATTTTGAGGGATAAGCTGCCCTGCCTATAGTCGCCCCATATTAGTCGTGTTCCGAGGGATGGGCCGAAATGGATTATTTACCTATGTTTGCCAAGTTGGAAGGCCGCCCGGTACTGCTGGTGGGTGGGGGCGAGGTTGCCCTGCGCAAGGCGCGCCTGCTGCTGGCGGCCGGTGCCCGGCTGACCCTGGTCTCCCCGGAGCTTGAACCGGAATTTGCGGAATTCACCGGTCGTTTCACCCATCTGGCGGAGCGTTTCACCCCGGCCCATCTGGCAGGTCAGATCCTGGTCGTTGCCGCTACAGACAACCTCGAAGTCAACGCCCTCGTTTATCAGAGTGCCAACCAGCTAGGTCTGTTCGTCAACGTTGTGGATGACCCCAAGCGTTCCAGCTTTATCTTCCCCTCGATCATCGATCGCTCGCCGCTGATGGTGGCGGTCTCCAGCGGCGGCAAGGCGCCGGTGCTGGTGCGCCTGCTGCGCGAGCGGCTGGAGAGCCTGCTGCCGCGCCATCTTGGCGGGCTGACCGAGCTCTCAGGTCGGGTCCGTGACAAGGCCAAGCGGGTGCTCTCATCGATTTCCGATCGCCGCCGCTTCTGGGAGCGCGCCTTTGCCTCCAACACCCTCGCCAGCCTGATTGAAAAAGAGGATTGGCAAGGAGCCGAGCAGTGGCTGAGCGATGGCCTCGACCAGGCGAAAAGCGAAGTGGGCGAGGTGGTGCTGGTCGGCGCGGGCCCCGGCGATCCGGGCCTCTTGACCCTCAAGGCGCTGCAACAGATTCAACAGGCTGAAGTGGTGCTCTACGACCAGCTGGTCTCGCCTGAGATCCTCGATCTGGTGCGCCGCGATGCCACTCTGGTGTCGGTCGGCAAGAAGGCGGGCGCCCACAGCGTGCCGCAGGAGGAGACCAATCGCCTGCTGGTGGAATACGCCAAGGCGGGCAACCGGGTGGTGCGGCTCAAAGGAGGCGATCCCTTTATGTTTGGCCGGGGTGGCGAGGAGCTGGAAGTGCTGGCCGACGAAGGAATCCCCTTCTCGGTGGTGCCCGGCATCACGGCCGCCGCCGGTGCCACCGCCTATGCCGGCATTCCGCTCACTCACCGTGATTACGCCCAGAGCGCCGTCTTTATTACTGGCCACTGCCAAAAAGAGGGCAAGGAGCCCGACTGGCAGCAGCTCGCCGCCACCAGTCAGACCCTGGTCATCTACATGGGGCTGATGCGCTCCGAGCATATCCAGCAGCAGTTGGTGGATCACGGCCGAAGCCAAGCCACCCCCATCGCCATCATCGAGCGCGGCACCACATCCCGCCAGCGGGTGCTGACCGGCACGCTGGCCGACTTGGCCGAGCTGGCCAAACAGGCGGTGAGCCCGTCGCTTATCGTCATCGGCGAAGTGGTCGCCCTGCGCGAGCGGCTGGCCTGGTTTGGAGAAAAAAGCGGCGAGCAGCAGCGCGCTAACCCGGATCTCGATGGCTGCGACCTCAAGCTGGTGCAGCTGGCCTGACCGAGAAAGAGATATTTGATGCGGCTGCCGGTGCGGCCGCGCACTGAACCACCCAGCGCCTTGAGCAGGCGCATAAGCAATGACCCGAGGACCAACATGGACCGTGAAAGATTGACGCACTTGCAGCAGCTGGAAGCCGAGAGCATCCATATCATCCGCGAGGTGGCTGCCGAATTTGAAAACCCGGTGATGATGTACTCCATCGGCAAGGACTCCTCCGTCATGCTGCACCTGGCCCGCAAGGCCTTCTATCCGGGCAAGATCCCGTTCCCCTTGCTCCACGTCGACACCGATTGGAAGTTCAAGGAGATGATCAAGTTCCGCGACGAGACCGCCAGGAAGTACGGGCTGGATCTGATCGTCCACAAGAACCCGGATGGCCTCGCCATGGGCATCAACCCCTTCGTCCACGGCAGTGGCAAGCACACCGATATCATGAAGACCGAGGGGCTCAAGCAGGCGCTCAACAAATATGGCTTCGATGCCGCCTTTGGTGGCGCCCGTCGCGACGAGGAGAAGTCCCGCGCCAAGGAGCGGGTCTACTCCTTCCGTGACAAGTCTCACCGCTGGGATCCCAAGAACCAGCGCCCGGAGCTGTGGCGGGTCTACAACAGCCAGGTCAACAAGGGGGAGAGCATCCGGGTGTTCCCGCTCTCCAACTGGACCGAGCTCGACATCTGGCAATACATCTATCTGGAAAAGATCGACATCGTGCCGCTCTACTTCGCCGCTTACCGTCCGGTGGTGGAGCGTAACGGCATCAAGATCATGGTGGATGACGAGCGCATGCCGCTGACCACCGAGGATGAGGTGAAGCAGGAGCTGGTGCGCTTCCGCACCCTCGGTTGCTACCCGCTCACCGGGGCCATCGAATCCGATGCCACCACCTTGCCGGAAATTATTGAAGAGATGCTGCTCACCACTTCGAGCGAGCGGCAAGGGCGGCTGATTGACCACGATCAGGCCGGCTCCATGGAGCAGAAGAAGCGTCAGGGATATTTCTAAGGAGTCGTCAGCATGAACAGCCATATTCAGACCGCCATCACCGAACAGGGCATCGAAGCCTATCTGCACGCCCAGCAGCACAAGAGTCTGCTGCGTTTTCTCACCTGCGGCAGCGTGGATGACGGCAAGAGCACCCTTATCGGTCGCCTGCTGCACGACTCCCAGCAGATTTATGAAGATCAGCTCAAAGCGCTGGAGTCCGACAGCCAGAAGCTTGGCACCACAGGTGAGAAGCTGGACTTGGCGCTGCTGGTCGACGGCCTGCAGGCGGAGCGCGAGCAGGGCATCACCATCGACGTGGCCTACCGCTATTTTTCCACCGCCAAGCGCAAATTTATCATCTCGGATACCCCGGGCCATGAGCAGTACACCCGCAACATGGCCACTGGCGCCTCCACCTGCGATCTGGCCATCATTCTGATCGACGCTCGCAAAGGGGTGCTGGATCAGACCCGCCGCCACAGCTTTATTGCGAGCCTGCTTGGCATCAAGCAGTTCGTGGTGGCGGTCAACAAGATGGATCTGGTGGAGTTCAGTCAGGAGGTGTTCGAGCGCATCAGTGCCGATTACCGCGAGTTCGCCAAAAAGCTCAGCGTCGACACCATCCATATCGTGCCGGTCTCGGCGCTGGACGGTGACAACGTGGTCAACCAGAGCGACAAGCTGGCTTGGTACGAAGGCGAAACCCTGCTGGCTCTGCTCGAGTCGGCAGAAGTGGAGCGCGAGCTGGAGCGTCATCCGGTGCGCCTGCCGGTGCAGTATGTGAACCGCCCCAACCTCGATTTTCGCGGCTTCGCGGGGACGCTGGCCTCTGGCATTCTGCGGGTGGGCGACAAGCTGGCGGTGCTGCCGTCGGGCAAGGAGAGTACCGTGACCCGCATCGTCACCTTCGACGGCGATCTGGAGTACGCCCTGCCGGGTCAGGCCATCACAGTCACCTTTGCTGACGAGATCGATATCAGCCGCGGCGACCTGCTGGTGGATGCCGCCAAACGGCCGCAAGTGACCCAGAATGTGCTGGCCCATATCGTCTGGATGGGGGAAGAGTCCCTGCAACCGGGCCGGGTCTACGACGTCAAACTGGCCACCAAGAAGAGTCGCGGTCAGGTGGAGGCCATCCGCCACCGCATCGAGATCAACAAGCTCGACGAGCTGCCCGCCAGCGAACTCAAGCTCAACGAGATCGGCCTGTGCGAGCTGAGCCTCACCGACCCGGTGGCGTTCGACCCGTATCAGGAGATCCGCGATACCGGCAGCTTTATCCTGATCGACCGGCTGACCAACGTCACCGTCGGCGCCGGCATGATAGTGGAAGGCTTGGCCGCCAAAGCGGTAAAAGGGCACTACAGCGAGTTCGAAATCGAGCTCAACGCGCTGGTGCGCAAGCACTTCCCGCACTGGCAAGCCCTTGCCATCGGTAACGACACAAGCAAGGAGTAAGCCCATGACCTGGCAACAATTCCTGGTGCTGGGTCTGCTGGCTGCTCTCGTGGCCCTGCTGATCCAGGGCAAACTCCGCCCGGCGCTGCTCTTCTCGGGCGCCGTGCTCATTACCTACCTGAGCGGGCTGGCGGATATCAATGCCGTGGTGGCGGGTTACACCAACAGTGCCCTGCTGACGCTGGTGCTGTTGCTGCTGGTGTCGCTGGCGGTGGAGAAGACCCGCATCATGAGCTGGTTCGCCAATCTGGTGGGCACGGGTTCATTCAACAAGGTGCTGGTGAAGGTGTGGTTCTCCACCGCCTTCCTGTCGGCCTTCGTCAACAACACCGCCGTGGTGGCCTCCATGCTGGGAGCGGTCAAACGCAACCCCAACCATGCGCCGTCGCGGCTGCTACTGCCCATGTGCTTCGCGGCCACCTTTGGCGGCGTGCTGACCCTGATCGGCACCTCCACCAACCTTATCGTCAACAGCTTCCTCATCAAGATGGGGGCGCCGCCGCTCGGCATGTTCGACTTCTTTATGGTGGGGGCGGGTACCCTGCTGACCGGTCTGGTGGCCGTGCTGTTGTTTGCCCGTCACCTGCCGGAGCAGGACACCGAGATGAGCCGCGAATCCGGCTACTTTCTCGAAGCCAAGGTGGGCGCCGGTTCGCCGCTGGCGGGGCGCAGCGTCAAGGAGAACGGCCTGCGCAGCCTGAAAAGCCTCTATCTGGCGGAAATCATTCGCGGCGAGCAGGTGATCTGCCCGGTGCAGCCGGAACACGAGCTGCACGAAGGGGACGTGCTGCTGTTTTGCGGCGATGTGGAGAGCGTCGGCGTGTTGCAGGAGATGAAGGGGTTGGATCTCTACGGCCAGCACCGCCTCAACGGCCAGCATCTGGTGGAGGTGATCGTCAGCCACAGCTCGCGGCTGGTGGGTCAGACCATCAAGGATGCCGAATTCCGTACCCACTTCGATGCGGTGGTATTGGCGGTGCGCCGCGGCGAAACCCAGCTCACCGGTGGCCTCGGCCAGATTGAGCTGCATGCCGGTGATACCCTGCTGCTGGCCCCCGGCCCCCAGTTTGCCCGCAACAAGTCGCTGGGGCGGGAGTTTGTGGTGGTGAGCGGGCTGGAAGCCTCCACCCGTCTCGATGGCAAGCGTAGCGCCGCCGTGGTGCTGGGTTTTCTCGGGGTGCTGGCGCTTTCGGTATTCGATCTGGTGCCGCTGTTCAAGGGCTTGCTGCTGATGCTGGTGGCGCTGCTGCTTACCCGCATTCTGACTCTGGACGAGATCCGCCGCCGCTTTCCGCTGGATATTTGGCTGGTGGTGGGCGGGGCGCTCGCCATCGCCGATCAGCTGGAAAAGAGCGGGCTGGCCAAGCTTATCGCCGACTGGCTGATGGGGGAGTTTAACGGTGCCAGCCCCATCATCGCCTTTATCGGTATTTATGTGTTTACGTTGGTGCTGACCGAGCTGATGAGCAACAACGCCGCCGCCGCACTGGCCTTCCCCATGGGTTACCAGCTGGCGCTCAGCATGGATGTCTCGACCATGCCGTTTATTCTGGCGGTGCTGTTCGGGGCGAGCTCCAGCTTTATCCTGCCCTACGGCTACCAGACCAACCTGATGGTCTATGCCGCGGGCAACTACAGGATGCCGGACTACCTCAAGCTGGCCCTGCCGGTCTCGCTGGCCTATAGCCTCGGGGTGATTGTGATGGTGCCCCTGCTGTTTCCGTTTTAAGGCGTGAGCGCCAATCAAGGCGTGTTGGGTGAGCAATACCATGGCATCAGCACCTTGTCGGCGGATAGTCCGAGGCGGCACCCTGTGGTTCCGGACCGTTTAAGTTTTGAGGCGTGAGCGCCAAGCAAGGAGTGTGGGATGAGCAATATCGTGTGGCACAAACATGTAGTGGACAAACAGAGCCGGGCCGAGCTTAAAGGGCAAAAGCCGCTGGTGATCTGGTTTACCGGGCTTTCGGGGGCAGGCAAATCCACCCTGGCGGGGGCGCTGGAGCAGGCGCTGGCCGCCGAGGGCAAGCACACCTATCTGCTCGATGGCGACAATGTGCGCCACGGCCTCTGTGGCGATCTCGGTTTCGATGATGCCGCGCGGCAGGAGAATATCCGCCGGGTCGGCGAAGTGGCGAAACTGATGGTGGATGCGGGCCTTATCGTGCTCACCGCCTTTATCTCACCGTTTCGAGCCGAGCGGGAGCTGGTGCGCAGTCTCTTGGGTGAAGGGGAGTTTGTCGAAGTCTTTGTCGATGCGCCGCTCGCCATCTGTGAAGAGCGCGACCCCAAGGGGCTCTACAAGAAGGCTAGGGCAGGGGAAATTCGCAATTTCACCGGTATCGACTCCGCCTACGAGGCACCGGAGCAGCCGGAAGTCCATCTGCTGAACGCCGGCAAGTCGGTCGCTGCGCTGGTGGATGAGCTGCTGACCGCCTTGCGGCAGGGGAACTACCTGTAGCTGGTGAGTGGGCCGTTTTACACAGGGAGCTGAATTGTTATCTCGGCGCGGTTATTCGCGATTGTCCGAATACGCTGCGCTATTCGAACCTACGGGCTGGTGGATTGGACCGGTCGGGCTATCAGAACGGATAAACGTGGCCATATTCCGGAAAAGCTAGCTCCCATTCTTCAACGGCTGGGCCTTGATAAGGTTCAGTGGTTAAGACAAGTGACACTGTTTCGGCGGCAGGGTATCAGGGTTGTGGGTGACAAGGCGCAGTGCCAGCGTTACGCGGCACATTGTGGCCAGCGACGATGTCACCAACCTTCACTTTGAGCAGCGGCACACCACTTTGATTCCCCTGCATCGCCTTTGATGCGATGGCAGGAGCTGGCTGAAAAACCACTTTTTAAGCCAAAATCGCAAGCTTTCCTCTTCTCTGAACCGAAGCCCTCAATGATAGTGCTATCACGGCAGCCACCGCCAGC
>NZ_CAWMRY010000047.1:0-33272 GCF_963870295.1 Aeromonas sp. ANP5
CGGGACAATGCACAGAAAAAGGGCGACCAGATGGTCGCCCTTTTTGATTTGTGCGGGATACCGCCCGGTCAAAGCAGATCGTAGATAAGGGCCGAGATGGCAAGCAGCCCCATCACCAACACAAAAAGGGTACTCGGCCCGCGATAACGCTTGAGTGCGGGCAAGCGATAGATAGAGCAGGCCGGCAGCAGAAACAGGATCACCGCGATCAGCGGGCCACTGACGCGCTCGATGATGTCGAGCACATTGGGGTTCAGATAGGTGATGACGGCGGTCACCATAAACAGGATCACCGATGACACCCGGGCGATGGTCGACTCCTTGAGGGAGAGCCCCAGCCCCTGACAGGCACCGCTCACCATGCTCACCGTCCCCTCGCTCACCCCCATGGAGGTGCCTAGGAAAGATTTGGACATGGCCAGAATAGCGATGAGTGGCCCCACATAGGCGATCAGCGGGTTGGAGAACTTGTTCGCCAGCGCCGACAGCACCGAGATATTGTCGGTGCGGGCCAGCGCCATCTCCGCCTGACTCAAACTCATCACGCAGCTCACCACGAAAAAGAGCACGCTGCCGCAAATCAGCATGCTGCTGTACTTGATGATCCGCTTGGCACGCAGGTCGGCATTCTCCTGACAGCGCTTCTTCTGCGCCGCACTGAAGGAGGAGATAATGGGCGCATGGCTGAAGGAGAAGACCATCACCGGCACGATCAGCCAGAGGGATTTCCAGAACGCCGGATCCCGCCAATCCACCGCTTGGCTCTCGCTGAAATAGGAGAGGCTCCACTGGGGCAGCAGATAGATGGAGAGGCCAATCAGAAAGGCGACCATGGGCAGCGCCAGCACGCTGATGGCCGACACCACGATCTGTTTGCCAGCCAGCAGCACCAGATGCAGGCCCAGCATCACCCCCAGCACCAGCAAGCCGCGCGGCAGCTCGGCATCCCCCAGCTGGTGAACCACGAAGCTCTGGATCGCATTGGTGATGGAGATGCTGTAGACCAGAATGATGGGGTAGAAGGCCATCAGATAGACCAGCATCAGCAGCTTGCCCGCCTTGGCACCGAAGTGCTCCTCCACCACATGGGTGATATCCCCTTCCCGATGGGAGCTGGAGAGCACAAAGCGGCTCAATGCCCTGTGGGAATAATAAGAGAGCGGGAAAGCCAGCAATAAAATAAACAGCAAAATAACCGGAGAATTACTACCAACAGTAATAGGGAGAAATAACGTACCGGCACCGACAGCTGTGGCATATAGGCCCATGGTCCATACCGAATCGCTTTTCTCCCATTTTAATTTTGAAACAGGGTTACTCTTTTCAGCAATAGAAACACTCATTGCAATATATACCTTATTAATCTGTCATCATTATTTTTATTGGCCCGAATAACAGGCTGGAGATATGTCGTTGCATATCGCCCTGCAAATGAAAAAACAACGCCGCCAGCGGCCAACAGGGCCACCGGAGAGAAACGGAGCTGCCACGCTACCATCGTTGAAATCGCAATCCGGGTCAAGGTTAATAATTCATGACTGTTTGAATCGGAATGTTTCAAAAGACAACAGGATGTATCACATTCGTCACCAAAAACCAGATTCAAGCCTGTTTGATAACATACCGATAAAACCTCATGCTGTTGCCCAACAACACAAATAAGACCAGCGATCAGGCCGATAATATTAACACCTTAAGCTGTGGAATATGAGTTAAATAATACGGCCAACTTTTCTACTAATTGACAGTGATGTCAGCCAATTTATTCAGGGTAAAAGCGCAGGCTATTTCCCACAGCGACCGGGGTGGCATTCTCAACCTGCCGGGCAGTGCGCCACCCGGTTGCGGCCTGCCCGCTTGGCCCGATAGAGCCACTCATCGGCCCGAGCCAGCGCCTGATTGATCTCCTCCTCCGGCTGCACCAGAGTTGTGCCCAGACTGACCGTGATGGCGACCGGATCGGCAGGCAACGCTTCGACGGCGGCACGGATCTGCTCCGCCATCTGCTGCAAACCGGCTTCATCGATCCGCGGCAGCAGGATCAGAAACTCCTCGCCGCCGCTGCGCACAAAGAGATCGTCCGCCCGCAACATGGCATCGATACAACTACTGAAGCGCTGCAAGGCCCGATCTCCCTGCTGGTGGCCGTAACGATCGTTGATCTGCTTGAAGTGATCGATGTCGAGCATGATAAGACCGCAGGGCGCATCTCCTGCCCGCAACGGCTGGCAGTGCTCGAAGAAGAAACGGCGGTTATGGAGGCCAGTCAGCTGGTCGGTTTCACTCTGGCGCAGCAGTCGCTGCTGCAACTCGTACTGGCGGGTGATATTGCGGGTCACCCAGGCCACCGCCCGCTTGCCATCATAGAGGGAGGGCAGCGGCGCAATCTTGCCCTCGAAACGCTGTATCCCTTGCGGCCCGGCGGCAGCATTGATCCCCCCCACCTCGGCTGCTGAGAGCTCATACTCCACCACTCGCACCTGACCGCTCGCCAGCGACTCGGCTACCTGCGCCTTGACCCACATGGCCATCTCGGGTGGCAGCACATCGGCCAGCTGCTTGCCCGCCAGCGGATTGCCGTCGTGATAGGATTGCTGCTCCATGCCGCCGATATATTCCACGTAATAGCCATCTTCACTGAGAATAAAGACGGGATCTGGCAGCTGGGCCATCACTTCATAAAGCTGGGTTACCGAAAGCGCCACGGAGACTCCTGTACTTCAACGTCAAACAGGGGGGAGATATTCTGCCTCAAGAGGACTCACACGCCCTCATCGTCAGCGCAGAAAAATCTGCGGCCACAGCCAACAATCCTTTACATCTAGCAGCCTGCCAGCCTCTCGGCCACCACGGGTGGCCAGCGCGTTGCTACTCCCGCCACTGCGCTCGCTCACAGCGGCGAAAGCCCCCTCCCCCGGTCGCGCATATCCCATTGTTTCAACTCACAAGTTCATTTACGCTGGCCGTCCTGAGTCCAGTTTTCACCTCATCAGCCATCAGGGAGCCAGCCACCCGCAACCGCAGGGGCTGTACCACGGAAAAGGAATCGCCAGATGAAAAACGCCATCGTTACCGCCCGCTTCGACGCTATCAGCACCGAAGGGGAACAGCTCACCCTCAAGATCGCCATCAAGGCCCCCGAGCCGGATCCCAAGTCCGCCAGCGGTGACTGGCGCTGCAAGGTGAAGCTGGCGGGGCTGAGCGACAAGACCTTTATCTACGGCATCGACAGCCTGCAGGCCCTGAGCCTCGCCATCAAGTTTGTCGAAACCGAGCTGCGCGCTTTCTCCGATGCGGGCTGGCAATTCTATCTGCCCAATTGCCCCGATCACCCCATCGACATGAGCGCCTGCTACTTCCCGGCACTCTAGCCCGGCCCATCCAAGGAGAACAGATGCACGGACCCGATCCCGCCAATCCCCACCCCATGAACGGCTTTCCCCAGGTGTGCTTTATCAAGAACACCATCAAGGGGCCCAATATCGAGGTGGGTGACTACACCTATTACGACGACCCGGAGGATTCGGCGGGCTTCGAGCGCAACGTCCTCTACCACTTCCCCTTCATCGGCGACAAGCTCATCATCGGCAAGTTCTGCGCCATCGCCCGCGGGGTGAAGTTCATCATGAACGGCGCCAACCACCAGACCTCCGGCTTCTCCACCTACCCCTTCTTTATCTTCGGCAACGGCTGGGAGAGCGCCGCCCCCGCCCCGGGCAGCCTCCCCTACAAGGGGGATACCGTCATCGGCAACGATGTCTGGATTGGCTATGACGCCCTGATCATGCCGGGGGTAAAAGTCGGCAACGGCGCCATTATCGCCGCCCGCTCCGTGGTCACCGGCGACGTGCCCGCCTACGCCGTGGTCGGCGGCAACCCGGCCAAAGTGATCCGCTACCGCTTTGCCGACGACACCATCGCCCGTCTCAACGCCATCGCCTGGTGGGACTGGCCGGTGGAGCAGATCAGCCGCAATTTGCCGCTTATCAGCGGCGGCGAGATAGCCGCGCTGGAAGCGGCAACCCGTTAGAGACAACCACCATCAAGCAGGAAGCACTATGCAATTAACCACACCACAGCCACCCCAAGACCATGAGTTCGAGGCCCTGCGCAATGGCCTGAACGGTTTCAACGAGGCCATCACCGGCCAACTGCAGCGCGAGCGGATCGCCAGCTTTATCAAGGATGCAGAAGGGTGTGTGCGAGGCGGTATTCTGGGGGAAATAAAATGGGGCTGGCTCCATATCGAGGGTCTCTGGGTCGATGATGCCATCCGCCAAGCTGGCTGGGGCGGCCACCTGCTCGGCACCATGGAGCTGTACGCCCAAAGCAAGGGCATCACCAACTACCATCTGGAAACCACCAGTTTTCAGGCCCTCCCCTTCTACCAGAAGCAGGGTTACGAAGTCTTTGGCCAGCTGCCCGATATGCCGCCGGGGCATGTGAGTTATTTTTTGAAGAAAATAGAGAGATAAGACAGAGCAATATTAAATTGCTCTGCTAAATATAAATGTTAAGTACAGAACTGCTCTAAAGTTAGAATCTTTACTGAAGAATACAGCTCTTTAGGAATACTTTGAGCTACTTTATCTTTCAAAGTATCAAGAAATTTTGCTATCTCAATCTTTTTTTCGCTATCCAAGTTTTCATCTAGTGGTGCGACAACGATAATATACATGCCTGTATTATCAAAATGCGTTGGTATATTTTTTACTTTGTCCTTCATTAAAATGCGAATCATGACGGAATCTTTGAACTTATGAACCAACTCTTTGTTTATTTCCTTAAAGCATTCTTTCCTAAATCTAACTTTATCACTTTTTGTAAGGTTGGATGCTTTTAATCTTTCAGCCCGCTCTTGAAGTTGTGCATCCTGTTTTAACAGATCACTAAACTCAACATATAAAAAACCATGTCTTGTATGAACCTCATAGTAATCAACAGACTTAAGTACATTTAACTCGCATTTTTTCTTTATTCCATCACCATCAACTTTATATCCATGTCTAGGAACAACAATATGACCATGTTCTGGAAACTCATGGTCCATACTTTCTAGAAACTCACTGGCACAATACATTTACCAACCACTCTCCAGCATCATTTCATAAAAAGGCGAGCCTAGATCATTTTTAATTTTTGACATACATTGTCTAGGTGAACACTCATCGGTTGACTCTCCGTCAGGAGATAGACGATTAATAGCAAAATGCTCAGGTAGTTCATCATCCCCGTAATCATCCATTATATTTTCGATATACTTCATCATGTCAATACTATGGCTAGCAATGACGACGTTAATACCATTTAAGCTAAGTTGATATAAAGTTTCTATCATTACTTTTTGCCATGCCGGATGTAAATTTACCTCCGGCTCATCAACAAATACAAAACTACCTTTGGCAATCACATTTCTCTTTAACAAAAGACCTATCAAGCCTAAATTTGTTATACCAGTTGCAGTGAGATTAATGTTAACGTTTTGTGAGCTTTCACTGTCAGTAAAAAATATATCGCCGCTCTCAGAAATATCTAACTCCCCCCCCAAAACAGAGTTCAGCTTTTTCTCTAATTTGGCAAGTCCTTCACTTCTAGAGTTGGATTTTATATTTTCATCTACAAGTTCTATTAAATCATAGAAATATTTAGGCACACCAGACAAACCATCCGAATCTCGATGTGAGCTTCTAAAAAAACGTGGCAATTTAGCTTTAGCCAAAGGTTTTCTAAGCTTCCAATAAATGGGAGACTCGATAAATACAACATTATATAATGATTGAAACTCATCAATACCAGAAGGAGTCAACTCAAATTCAATATCTTCCTTTTGGATGCTGATTTTACCCAAAGAACCAAAATCAAAATTAATTAACTCTTCTTCCTTTGCACTAAAGGATTTTAGATCAGACAGATTTGCAACTTGGAAGTTCTCTTTTAATGCTTCATTAAAACCACTTTCAAATTTATTTGATAATATTTTTGATGGGTTTTTTATATTCTGTTTTAATTGCTTAATAGCTCGATTTGCTAATGCTAACCGATCTTTAAAATCTATATACTTTTTCTTATTATCTACTTCGGCAATGAGTTGTTGAAAATAATGTTCAATTTGAGATATATGCTCATCCAGTAAAATGCTTCGGGTGTGCTGTTCCAAATAAGTACAATCGCCAAACTGATCGTTTATCTGGCTTTCCAAAACGACTAATAGTTCACTAAGTGAATAAAATAAAGATTGTACTATTGAACTAGGTTCATAAACAGAACTATATGCTGCTCGAACTAGAGCACGAGCTCTCATAACACTAGCCATAGTGTCAGAAGTGACATGATCTTTGTTTATAGTACTAAAAAAACTATACAATGCTCTACTGATGAAGCTTTTTCCGGAAGAGTTGGCCCCTGCAATAACAGTAAACGGTGCAAGATGTAGCTTTGCGTGCCTAACCCTACCTAAGTTTTTGATTTCAATATTAAATTTCATATTTCATCTAATTTTGATAGTTTCTTTCTTCTTTTATATCACAGAGACTGTACGTTTTGTTAGCTCAATGCTCTGATCTACGAGATTTTGCTTACATAACAAACTGTTTGAAAGCTCTTCACCATCATCTAAACAATCACGCATAGCGTGATGGATGCTTCATTTCCCTACATGTCAATGCTTCGAAAACAACCCATGTTGCGCAACACTAACCATTTCTTGGAAATGGACGATATGTCCCCATCTAACTCCCATCAAGCGGAGAGAAAGAAGGGGGAAATCCTCACACAATGCCCTGGCCAATAGCCACGATTTTCACACTGGCGAAACGATATCAACAGCAACGTTACACCAGAGAGACAATCCTGTGGCCGCAGGTAAAGCAAAGCGGCAAGCAGTGGCGGGGATCTATCCCTCCGATCTGCTTGCCGCTATCTGTTACCACAGGTGTAAACGTCGTTAACGACCCAAAAAGGGTTCCCAGTCCTTGAACACCGGCTGCAACCCCGCCTGCCGCACGGCGGCGGCCACTTCCCCCACCGGGCGGTCGTCGTGGATGGCGAACTGCTCCAGCTCCTCGGCATCCCCTTCGGCATAGCCACCCGGCTGGGTGCGCGACTCGGCCGACATCTGGGTGATGCCAAGGCGCACCGCGCCGTTGCGAAACGTAGCCGACTCGCGGGTGGAGAGGGACAAATCCAGCGTGGGCGAGAAGAGGCGCCAGGCGCAGATAAGCTGGGCCAGCTGGCGATCCGACATGACCACGGCAGGCTCCAGCCCGCCGGTGCAGGGGCGCAGGCGCGGGAAGGAGAGCGAGTAGCGGCTCTGCCAGTGGTGGCGCTCAAGCCAGCTCAGGTGTTCGGCGACAAAGTAGCTGTCGGCGCGCCAGTCCGAGGAGAGACCGATCAGCGCCCCCAACCCGATTTTGTCGATACCGGCGCGGCCCAGCCGATCCGGCGTGGCGAGGCGCCATGCGATGTCCCGCTTGTTGCCACGCAGGTGATGGCGGGCGTAGGTGGGGGCGTGGTAGGTCTCCTGATAGACCATGACGGCGTCGAGACCGAGGCTTTTCAGCTCGGCGTATTCAGCTTGCGAGAGGGGCTGCACCTCCATCCCCACCGTGCTGAAGTGGCGGCGGATGATGGGCATCACTTCGCGAAAATAGGCGAGCCCCACCTTGTGCTCGTGCTCGCCGGTCACCAGCAGCACGCTGTCAAAACCGCGCGCCTTGATGGCCAGACACTCGCGCTCTATCTCCTCTGTATTCAAGGTCTTGCGCTTGAGGCGGTTGCTCATGGAGAAGCCGCAGTAGGTGCAGTCGTTGGCGCAGAGGTTCGACAGATAGAGCGGCACATAGAAGCCGATGGTGTTGCCAAAGCGCTGGCGGGTCAGCCGCTCGGCCTCGGCCGCCATCTGCGGCAGATACGCCTCGGCGGCTGGCGAGATCAGCGCCATAAAATCGGCCAGCGTGCGACGGGGTGTACTCAACGCCCGTGCCACATCGGCGGCGGTTTTGGCGCGGATCTGCATGCCGATATCGTCCCACTCCAGCTCCTGCCATCGGTCGAGAAAGGTAGGCTCCTTAGCCCTCACCCCCAGCCCCTCTCCCTTATTTTGTGAAGAGCCGAGAGGGGGGCTATCACTCAGGCGCACTTGGGGTTGTGTAAAAGGCTCGAAGTCACTCATCGCACCAGCATCATGACTCATAACGCCCCCAGAAAATCGGTCAGCGGGCTGGAGGCTTGGGCCTGCAGGGCGCGCGCACCGAGACCGGCTTCATAGGCGCTGCGACCTGCGGTGCAGGCCAGTGCAAAGGCGCGGCCCATGGCGACCGGGTCGCCGCTCACCGCGATGGCGGTGTTGACCAGCACGGCATCGGCGCCCAGCTCAAAGGCGGCGGCGGCGTGGCTCGGCGCACCGATCCCCGCATCCACCACCACAGGCACATTGGCCTGCTCGACGATGATGGAGAGAAACTCCCGGGTCACCAGCCCCTGATTGGAACCGATGGGCGCACCCAGCGGCATCACGGCGGCACAGCCCACCTCTTCGAGCCGCTTGCAGAGCACGGGGTCGGCGCCGCAGTAGGGCAGCACCACAAAGCCCTCTTGCACTAGCTGCTCGGCGGCTTTCAGCGTCTCGATGGGATCGGGCAGCAGATAGCGCGGGTCGGGGTGGATCTCCAGCTTCAGCCAGTTCGTCCCCAGCGCCTCGCGGGCGAGATGGGCGGCAAACACCGCCTCGGCGGCGGTCTTGGCGCCGGAGGTGTTGGGCAGCAGCTTGACCCCGAGTTGCAGCAAGGGGCTCAGGATATCGTCGTGGGCCTTGCCCGGTTCGAGCCGCTTGATGGCCATGGTGACGAGCTGGGAGCCGCTCGCCTCGATGGCGGCGGCCATCAGATCCGGGCGGGCAAACTTGCCGGTGCCGGTAAAGAGGCGCGATGAGAAGGTGTGATCGGCAATGTTCAGCATGTCAGCCTCCGGCCACTGCGATAAGAAGAGATGAAGTTCCGCCGCAAGGCAGAGCACTCGAAGATGGGATCGCAAGCATCATGGGTCAGCCTCCCGCTATGGCGGTGAAGAGGTGAAGTTCATCCCCGTCATTGAGACGGGTCTCGGCCCAGCGGCCACGGGGCAGCACGGCGCCGTTAAGGGCCACCGCCACCCCTTGGGGACTGACCCCCTGCGCGGCCAGCAGGTCGGCCACGCTCTGCCCTGCAGCCAGCGGCTGGGCTTTATCGTTGAGTCGAATGGTGAGGGTCATGGGGTGATCTCCTTATCGTGTGTCGCGCATCGGCGCTGCCCGCAAACCGGGCAATCGGGGTCGGGAGCCAGCGTGAGGGTCTGCCACTGATGGGTCAAAGCATCGAAACGGCGCAATGTGCCAGCGACTGGGCTTGCCATCCCGAGCAGCAGTTTCAGTGCCTCCAGCGCCTGCAGGGAGCCCATCACCCCCACCAGCGGGCCGGTGACGCCGCTGGTCTCGCAGCTCTGGCTCACCTTGGTATCCAGCGGATAGAGGCAGGCGTAGCAGGCGTGCTCACTGCTGGTGCGCGCCATCAGCTGCCCCTGCCAGCTCACCGCGGCGGCGGAGATCCAGGGCTTGTCCTGCTCCACGCAGGCGGCGTTGATGGCCTGCCGGGTGGCGAGGTTGTCGCAGCAGTCGATCACCAGATCTACCTCGGCCACAAACTCCGGCAGGCTGGCGGCATCGAGCCGCTGGTTGATGGCGATCAGCTCCACCAGCGGGTTGTGGGCCGCCAACCGCTCGCGGGCCAGCTCCGCCTTGGAGTGGTTGACCGCATCAACATCGAACAGGATCTGGCGCGGCAGATTGCTGGAGTCCACCGTATCGCCATCGGCCAGCCACAAGGTGCCCACACCGGCGCCGGCCAGATAGAGGGCGAGCGGCGAGCCGAGCCCGCCCAAGCCCACGATCAGCACGGACTTATCTTTCAGCCGCGCCTGACCCGCCTCCCCCACTTCCGCCAACATCAGCTGACGGCCGTATCGCAGATACTCTTTGTCACTAAGAGAAGCGGCATCAGAGCGCATGTTCTACCTCCCTTATGGCAGTGGCAGAGCGTGGCTCATCCCCCCCCCCCACGGCCGCGAGCAGCCGTTCGGTCGCCCCCTGCCAGTCGTCGCTGGCAGTGATGGCCGAGACCAGCGCGATACTGCCGACCCCACTTGCCTTGACCGCCGCCACCCGCTCCTCGCTGATGCCGCCAATGGCCACCGTCGGCCACTCCGCCATCAGGGCGCGGTAGCGATGCAGCCGCACCAGCCCCTGCGGGCGCGAAGGCATCGCCTTGGTGTTGGTCGGGAAGATATGACCCAGCGCCATATAGGAGGGGGCCAGTTCGCGCGCCCGCATCAGCTCGAAGTAGCCGTGGGTGGAGATGCCAAGGCGCAGCCCGGCCGCCTGAATGGCGGCGAGATCCGCCGTCTCCATATCCTCCTGCCCCAGATGCACGCCCCAGGCGCCCGCCTCGATGGCCTGTTGCCAGTAGTCGTTGATAAAGAGCCGCGCCCCATGGCGGCGACCGAGCGCCACAGCATCACGAATGGCCGGCGCCACCTCTGCGGCGGGCAGATTCTTGATCCGCAGCTGGATGGTCTTGACCCCCTGCCCCAGCAGGCGGCGCAGCCACTTGACCGAATCGACCACCGGATAGAGGCCGAGGTTGTGTTCGGTCGGCGTGAAGGGGCCATCCGGCAGGCGGGCGCTGCTTGTCTGATAAAGTCCGAAGCGGCGATCGAGGGTTGATCCCGCCAACACGGCGCGGGGGAAGTGGGCAAGATCAGCTGGCCAGCCAAGATGGGCGATGGGCCCCGGGCCTGCGCCCACTCCTTGCGCCGCCGCCAGCCCCTGTTGCAGGTAGGCACGAGCGAGGGTGATGGCATCCTCTACCGGATAATCCTGCGCCACCACGGCGGCGATGGTGCTGGCGTAGCAGCAGCCGGTACCGTGGCCGTGGCGGGTATTCAGGCGCGGCGCCGCCAGCCAGAATTCGCGGGTCTCGTCCTGGTAGTAGTCGAGGCAGAGCTCACCGCTCCAACCCAGATGGCCGCCCTTGACCAGCACGGCGCGGGCGCCGAGTTCGCGCAGCCGCTGGGCGGCGAAGCGCACCAGCACCGGGCTGGTCGCGGGAATGCCGGTCAGGGCTTCCAGTTCGGGGCCGTTGGGGGTGATGAGCGACAGACGTGGCAGCAGCTGTTCGCGCACCGCCGCCAGCATATTCGGCTCCGCCATCGGGGTGCCGGTGCTGGCGATGGCCACCGGGTCGTAGACCACGAAGGGTGCCTCGATAGTTGCCAGTCGGCGAGCCAACACCTCGACGTGGAGCCGGGTCGGCAGCAGACCGATCTTGATGGCGGCGGGCGGCAGATCGACGCCGAGGGCGTCGATCTGGGCGGTGAAGGTCTGCATCAGTACGGGGTCGACCATCTTCACCGCCACCGAGTTCTGGGCGGTGATGGCGGAGATGACCGAGCAGCCGTGCACACCGAGGTCGTGCAAGGTGTGCAAGTCGGCCTGAATGCCGGCGCCGCCGCCGGAGTCTGAACCGGCAATGGTCCAGACAACTGGGCGAGAGTCGGTCACGGGCAGCAGATCGGCGGGGCTGACTGCCCCGCTTGCGCTGCTCACGCCTCCTCCCCTGCGGCCTGTTTCAGCGCCGCTGCCTGATGGTAGATCTCGCCGCCGGTCTCCTTGAAGGTTTCAGCCATGCGGGCCATGCCGCTCTCCACCTGAGCAACCACCTGCTCCTGCTGGCCATCCATACCGACCAGCTTGATCTCCACCGCTTCCAGCTTGGCTGCGTAATCGCGCACGTCCTGGGTGATCTTCATGGAGCAGAACTTGGGCCCGCACATGGAGCAGAAGTGGGCCACCTTGCCGGACTCCTGCGGCAGGGTCTCGTCGTGATAGGCGCGGGCAGTGTCGGGGTCGAGCGCAAGATTGAACTGATCCTCCCAGCGGAACTCGAAGCGCGCCTTGGACATGGCGTTGTCGCGGATCTGGGCACCCGGGTGACCCTTGGCCAGATCGGCGGCGTGGGCGGCGATCTTGTAGGTAATCAGCCCCTGCTTCACATCCTCCTTGTTAGGCAGCCCCAGATGCTCCTTGGGAGTGACGTAGCAGAGCATGGCGCAGCCGTACCAGCCGATGAGCGCGGCGCCGATGCCGGAGGTGAAGTGATCGTACCCCGGCGCGATGTCGGTGGTGAGCGGGCCCAGCGTATAGAAGGGCGCCTCGTGGCAGTGCTCCAGCTGCTCGGTCATGTTGCGCTCGATCATGTGCATCGGCACGTGGCCGGGGCCCTCGATCATCACCTGCACGTCGTACTCCCACGCAATTTTGGTCAGCTCGCCCAGGGTGCGCAGCTCGGCGAACTGGGCCTCGTCGTTGGCGTCATAGACGGAGCCGGGGCGCAGACCGTCACCCAGCGACAGGGCCACGTCATAGGCGGCGCAGATCTCGCAGATTTCGCGGAAGTGCTGGTAGAGGAAGTTCTCTTTATGGTGGGAGAGGCACCACTTGGCCATGATGCTGCCGCCGCGCGAGACGATGCCGGTGAGGCGCTTGGCGGTCATAGGCACGAAACGCAGCAAGACACCGGCATGGATGGTGAAGTAGTCCACCCCCTGCTCGGCCTGCTCCAGCAGGGTGTCGCGGAACAGCTCCCAGGTGAGGTCTTCGGCGATGCCGTTGGTCTTCTCCAGCGCCTGATAGATGGGCACGGTACCGATGGGCACCGGGCTGTTGCGCAGGATCCACTCGCGGGTCTCGTGGATGTAGCGGCCGGTGGAGAGATCCATCACGGTGTCGGCGCCCCAGCGGGTCGACCAGACCAGCTTCTCCACCTCCTCTTCGATGCTGGAGGTGACCGCCGAGTTGCCGATGTTGGCGTTGATCTTCACCAGAAAATTGCGGCCGATGATCATCGGCTCCGCTTCCGGGTGGTTGATGTTGCTGGGGATGATGGCACGACCGGCGGCCACCTCATCGCGCACGAATTCGGGGGTGATGTTCTGGGGCAAACGGGCACCGAAATCGCGGCCCGGATGCTGGGTGCGCAGGAGCTCGGAGCGCACCCGCTCGCGCCCCATGTTCTCGCGAATGGCGATAAATTCCATCTCGGGGGTGACGATACCGGCCCGGGCGTAGTGGAGCTGGGTGACCCGGCGACCCGGTTTGGCACGGCGCGGCTTTGGCAGATGTTCGAAGCGCAGGTGATCCAGCCCCTCGTCAGCCAGACGCTCCTGAGTAAAGGTGGAGCTGAGCCCCGGCAGTTCGTCGGTGTCATCGCGCTCCAGCACCCAGTTCTCCCGCAAGCGCGGCAGGCCGCGGCGCACGTCGATGGCGACCCCCTCCTCCCCGTAACGGCCCGAGGTGTCGTAGACCGGCACCGGCTCGTTGGGCTCGAACCGGGGAGCTTCTTTGGTGCCGCCGACGAAGGTGTCGGCCAGCTGGATCTCCCGCAGCGGAACACGGATATCGGGGCGGGAGCCTTCGATAAAGATGCGGCGGGAATTGGGATGAGCCATCCCCTTGAGGCTGTCGATAAAGGCCTGGGCGCTGGAGCGCTGCTCGCGGCGGCTGGATTTATTGGTATCAGATACGGAAGTAGACATAGCAAAACTCACATTAACTGGTTGAAGTTATGGGTGTTTGCTTGTCTGGAGTTCGAGGAGAAGATGAACTTGCGGCGGGGTGTTTATCTCGGGAGGGAGTGCGCGCGGGATGGATCTCCGCGCTGCTGTTCTGCCACTTCCCGCTCTCTGCACGCGGTGGGCAAGGCGCCCCACGTGCTGGAAAACCGGACGGGACAGACTCCCTCCTGTGCGCCCTGACCCATCAAGGATGATCCCTTCGATGAGCGGAAGAGGCTTGTTCCTCCTCCGGCGCGGTAACCCGCAAGTTACCCTTGTTCCCTTCGCAGGTTTTAACCTGATCAGGTTCCACGGATCCCGAATTAACGGTCTCAGCTTCGCGTCGTTCGACGGTCAGCACTCCGACAAGATGGCGCCAGTATAAGGGGGAAAATCTAAAGCACAAGCCGTTAACAAAGTCGACCTCTTGCTCCCCTTGGGGTCTACGGCTAGTCGAGGATGATATGGGGCAGGAAACGGGAGCTGTCTTTGGTGATCAGGGTCGCATCCTCGCGAATGCCAATGCCAGCCGCCGCATCGCCGACCACCCAGCTGCCGATCAAGGTGTAACTGCCAGCAAAGCAGGGTAAGGGGTGAAAGGCCTGAAGCACATAACCCGAGTCGTTGTATGGGCCTGGCTCATGCAAGCGCATACCCTGATAATCCATCAGCTCGATATTGGCCCCCTCTCGTGAATAGAGAGGCTTACGTACCCAACCCGGCGCCATCTGACTAGCGGGATCGGGATCAAAAAAAGCGGGCAGCAGGTTGGGATGGTCAGGAAAGGCCTGCCACAACAGGGGCAACATCCCCTTGTTGGAGAGAATCATCTTCCAGGCTGGCTCGATAAAGCGGGTCTGGCTTGTGAGCAGCGTCTGGCCAAATGGCTCGCGCACCATGAACTCCCAAGGGTAAAGCTTGAATATCTCGTGGATCGGCTCGTTGCCCAGATCCACTAGCTGGCCCTGCAGCTCGCCGATATCCTCCAGATCCACAAAACGGGCATCACAACCAGCCTGCAGGGCGATATCGATGAGGTAGTCGAGGTTCCCCCTGTCTTCCAGGTTCTCGCCCACGCAGGTGAAGTGCAAAGGGCCACGATTGCCAAGGGCCGCGAAGGCGCCGTACAGCTTCTCCTGCAGGGAGTTGAACTGATCGACTCCGGCTGGTAGCACACCACGATGCAGCTGATCCTCCAGCCAGATCCACTGGAAAAAACCCGACTCATAAAGGGAGGTGGGGGTGTCGTAGTTAAGCTCCAGCAGCTTGGCGGGCCCATGCCCGTTATAGGCGAGATCCAGCCGACCATAGAGATGGGGATCCCGACGTCGCCATGAGGCCTCCAGTGCGGGCCAGCAGTATTCGGGAATATCGAGCCGGGTCAGCAACTCTTCGCTGCCCACTATCTTTGAGACCAGCGAGAGGGCCATCTGATGCAGTTCCTCGGTGGGCGCCTCCAGATCATCCTCTATCTGCGAAAGGGTGAAGCGATAGCAAGCGCTCTCATCCCAATAGGGCTCCCCATCGAAGGTGTGAAACTCGAAACCAAGCTCGGCAGCCCGTTCGCGCCAATCCGGACGTTCGGGTAAGGAAATGCGCTCCATCTTTAACCTCCGCTGCTGTAGCTATTGCTATGGCAGAAGTTGGCTCGCCGCGCAGCTTCTCCACCGAAGCCACCACGCCGTACTTGTAAGGCGGGCTCCAGTGTCACCGCACTCTGGCAGACCCGAACCAGGCTACTGCCTGCGGGCAAGCGTGTTCCCTGAGCGGTGCGCAGCGCATAAGGCTCATCTGTACGTTGATAGAGCGGCTGGGTCGGGATCCCGGGGAGAGGGTCTGTTCCGATGGCAACGCCGCTGGTCAGAATCCCCCTCATCCGCGGCACCTTATCCTCACACCCTCCTGCGCCAAAATCCGCCTCACACTCCACCCGGTCAGGATAACGGGGCGCCCGCAGGAGGTGGCGACTGCGGGCCTCTTCAAAGGCCAGCTGGCACCGAGCCGGATCATTACCTGGGACAGCGACACATGTCTCGACCGAGGTGTAGACATAGGCCAGCTCGGGGCGTTCGTTGCACCCCTGCAGCCAGAGGGAGGCTGTCGGCACCATCATGACCAGTGCGACCTGGCTACTTCGCTTGTTGCTGCTCTTCATGGGATCCTCAGTAGGTCATGCAGGCAGCGTTGAGCAGCCCCACCGACAGGGACGCAGCAGCCAGCAAAATGGCGCCAGCCATCTCCCCACGGGAGATCCGTTCGCTCAGGTCGGTGAGCCAGCGTTGCATTACCCGAAACGCGGCAACCTGCACCAGCAGGGCAATCGCTCCCCAGATGGCGCAATCGAGCAGGGAGAGAGAGTGACTGATTGCACTGGCCAAGGGCAGCGCAAAGCCAATCAGCGCGCCGCCAAACGCGGTGGCAGCAGCCGGATTACCCGCACGGATCAGGGCAAATTCATGGTGTGGCGTCAGCCAGGTATAGAGGCGAATAAAGGTCGCCAGCAGCGCCATGGCCAGCAGAAAGTAGGCGATAAAGGGGAGCAGCCCACTCAAGGAGCCGAGCAATTGGGAGAGCATCTCACAGTTCCTGTGACAAAAAGAGTCGACATCATAATGAAAGGAAAAAGGGACCACAATGGGCCCCTTGAGAACGGCGGATACGAAAACAGGGTTCCCCCGCCAAGGGGATTTACCCCTTGGGTCAATAGGCAGGAGTCACCGTCAGACTGACATTGCCAAACCCTTCGTTGGCAAGGGCCTCCTGATCCAGATCCACACCGGTCAGAGCCACACCTTCAGCAGAGGCGTTACGCAACTGGGCAGAGGCCGCGGAACGGGTCTGGGGCTGACCGATTTCGATATCGCCGGCAAACTGGCTCTCGGCATAGAAGTCACCGGTCACCGCCGAACGGATCGGGCGCAGCACACGACCCAGGTTATTCTGCATGGTCGACAAACCATACTCGCTGATGGTCCAGTTCCAGTCCCACCACTTCACTTCACCCGGGATATAACGCTTGTCCCACTGATAGCGGATGCTGCTGGCCTTGTCGCGGAACGGGCCGACGGCAAAGGTGTGCTCCCAGGTCGGACGATTCTCAGGATGGGTATACCAGGCATTGCCGCCCCAACGCAGGAAACCCTTCATGGTCAGGTCATAATTGACCTCGGCCTTGAACTCGTAGGGGTAGGAGATGTTGGACTTGTAGAGGGCAACCCGCACCGGCAGGCTGGAGTGAGGCGGTACCGTGGGGCGTGCTTCAACCGAGACGGTCTCGGTCGTCGAGCCCCCTTTCTGGGAAGCCCAGCTCTGGCTCGCAGCGATCTCGATAGCCAGTTCGGTTTCACCTACCAACGGCCATTGAAACTTGTTCTTGGTGGTCACCTTCTCGCTCAGGCTGTAGGTGTCGGTTTTCGACCAGTTGGTGGCCTTGTCGTACTTCAGGGTCACCACCACCTGCTGAGGCAGATCCGTGTAGTTGGTCGCATTGGCCGTGATGGTCTTGACCAGTTGCTTGCCGCTCTCGGTGACCTGACCATGGCTGAAGGAGTCGGGTTCCAGGGTATATGAGAAGTTGCTTACCTTGATGGAGCTCTTCTCCCCGCAACGATATCCGGAGCAGCCGCCGTCATTATTTCCCTTTATCAGCCAGCCATCGCCAACCCGGGTAACATCCATATCTTCCCCGACATAGGGGCTATGATTTCCACCCACCCAGGCGTATCCCAAATAATGGGCGAGATAACTGACTGGCTTGATAAAATAATCATTGTCGTGGACAAGCCGCCATTGCACATCGACCTCATCACCCGCCGGAATATTCCAGTCAGAGAGTGTTGGTATTTCTCCGGAAACCGGTGAGTTGGGATAACACCAGGTTTCTCCGGCAGTGCCCTGTTTGATTTCGCCATTATATCCCGGCCCCATAATCACCCAGCGATCAGCCAGCCCGGTGATCTGCCACTGCCCCATGCGGCTGACCAGATTACCCTTGATACTCATGGCTTCATCGCGGGTCAGAGGACGGTAACCACTGGCACAGACGCCCGTGCCAAGGCCCGCCCACTTGACCTGATCAGGGTAGACAGGTTCAGCCGCCTGCACCTGAGCGAGCATCAATGAAGACGCCAAAAACGCCAGATTGGCGGTAATTATTCTATTCATCATTTATCCCTCTTTCAGACATACGATAATTGTTATTGTGTAGAAAGATCCTTTTTCATTTGACAGGTATGGACTCCGACAAAACCTGACACAAATAAAATAAACCACCAAAAAACATCCATGACAAACAAAATAATGGTGGTATAAGAAAATAATTAGAGCGATGACTTTATTGAGGAATAAATCATAAATATTGTGGCAGCCATTATTTAATGGCTGCCACAATATGGTGAACCTATATTAAATAAGAAGATGCTGAATTACTCTTCCGGATTGATCACTTCAATTCCCTGCAATATTCCATCCGCCGAACGGATCAATACCAGCTCGCTCCCGGCATGCAGATCGGCGGCCGAACCGTTAACCCAGCGCACCTGCGGATTGAGTGGCACAGTGCCCAGGGTGGCCAGCGTGAGCTGCCGATCATCGAAGGATTGCAGGCGATCTTGCGCCCGCTGCCAGGGCTGATTGGCCAGCGGGGCTCTGGCGGCCAGCAGCTCAATGCGGGTGGCAACGCCATCGGCCACCAGCAGAGCGAGCTGGTCGCCGGGTTTGAGTGGCTGTGGCCAAATCACCCCCTGCCGCCAGATGGCGGCACTGCCCTGCTCCACTTCGGCCCCCTGAAATTGCAGGCGGATGCCATCGCTGTGCTCCAGCTCCACCAGCCACAATTCGTCGGCTCCCGCCTGCGCCGCCCAGAGCGGCACACCCAGCATCCATGCACACCACTTTCTCGATTGTTCCATCTTCGTTCGTCCCTGAACAAAAAGCCCATGCAGGACAAGCATGGGCTTCATTCGGGAGCATTTCTAATCGGAACGCAGAGATCGGATCAGTCATCCTCGCGGCAGCGGCTCAGGCGCATGCCGTCAAACTTGCACTCCAGCTCGAGCCAGCGCCCTTCAAACGGCGCCAGACTGTTATCCGAGGTGGTGTAGCCCCAGATCCGCCCCCCTTCGACCGGCCCTTCCAGATCCATCTCGTCCTTGTCATCTTCGTCGAGGGCTTCGACCTTGCGTACATAGCGCACGCCGTTCTCCACCACCCCCTTCATCTCGACCCAGGTACCGCCGAGATCATCTTCGTTGAGCCAATCCTTGAAGCGGGTCTGGTCGTCGATCACGAACGGCATGCCGTTGACCATCAACTGGCCAAGCTGCCAGGTGGTGCGGCCGGTCAGTTTGAATTCGGTCGCCTGTGCGGTGCCAAGTGGCAACAAGATCAACAGCAGGAGGGCGCAGAGAGACTTCTTCATCAGGGATCCTCGGGGTTACACTGGCAAACAGGATGCCGAATCCGGTGTGAAAAGAGCGTGAAACGCTCGCCAACCAGGAGAGCAAAGCATGAAGATTTTGGTAGTGGAAGACAATCCTCAGGTGGCGGAAACCATCATGGATTATCTGGAGCTGGCCGGTCACCGCCTCGATTGTGCCTATCACGGTCAGGCGGCGCTGCAACTGCTGGAGGATCAGCGTTTCGACGTCATCATCATGGATGTGATGATGCCGCGCCTCGATGGCCTCAGCACGGTAGCGCGCCTGCGCGAGCAGGGGATTGCCACTCCCGTGCTGTTTCTCACCGCCCGCGACAGCCTGGAGGACAAGCTGGCAGGCTTCAAGGCGGGAGGGGATGACTATCTGGTCAAGCCGTTCGCCATGGAGGAGCTGGAGGTACGGCTGCAAGCTCTGAGCCTGCGTGGCCCGCGCGGCGATGTGGGGGCCATCAGCTTTGGCGATCTGACGGTCGATGTCGCCAGCGGCTGCGCCACCCGCGCCGGTGAGCCCCTCAAGCTCGGCAAGATCCCGTTCCAAATCCTCGCCCTGCTGGCCCGCCGCGCCCCCGCCATCGTCAGCCGTCAGGAGGTGCTCGACACCGTCTGGGGGGATGAGGAGCCCGACTCCGATGCCTTGCGCAGCCATATCTATGCCCTGCGCAACGCGCTGGACAAACCCTTCCCCACTCCCATGCTGGAGACCCTGCACGGCCAGGGCTACCGACTGGTGAGCGCATGAGCCTGCCGAGCCTGCGCCGCCGCCTGATCATGGCGCTCGGCGGCGCCGGGGTGGTGCTGCTGATCCTGCTCTCCGGCTTGATGCTGGTGGCCGAGGACAAGATGGAGGAGCTGAGCCTGCGCCACTGGCTGGAGGCGGAAGTGACCCGCTACAGCGATGACTGGCTGCGACTCGGCCCGGCCGCCGCTGCCCCGAGCCCCAGACAGTTCTCCAGCTACTGGACCGAGGCGGGCCGCCTGCCGAAATGGCTGAAGCCCTACCAGACCCCCGGCTTTTTCGAGCATCAGCTGGGCAAGGAGGACAAACACTTTCTGGTGGCCCGTCACCCCTCCGGCGAGGGACTGCTCTATCTGGTGTTCAACGACGACGCCGACGACTACCTGGACCCCTACGAAGACAAGCTGCATCTGGCCACCCGACTGATCGGGGTGACCCTGCTGCTGGGCTGCCTCGGCTTCGGCATCTGGCTGGTACGCCATATCACAGGGCCGCTGCAACGGCTGCAACAGAGGGTCGCCCACCTCACCCCGGATCAGGCGGATTTCGAACCCGACACCCCCTGGCAGGAGCTGCGGGATATCGAGCTGGCGCTGCTGGCCGGCAAGCAGGAGGTGAGCGCAGTATTCGCTCGCGAGCAGGAGTTCAGTCGCTTCGCCAGCCACGAGCTACGCACCCCCAACATGGTGATCCAGGGCTCGGCGGCCCTGCTCGGCAAGGTGACAGATCTGCCCGCACCGGCCGCCCGCGCCACCACCCGCATCCGCGCCGCCGCCGACGAGATGGCGCTGCTCACCGAGACCTTCCTGCTGCTGGGCCGCAAGGAGGCGGTGGAGCGGCCACTGCAACAGGTGACCCCGCTGATCCGTCAGGAGCTGGCCCGCCTCGCTCCGCTGTTGCAGCGGGAGGCACTTGATATCCGGCTTAATCTGGACGAGAGCAGCGAAGTAAACGCCCCCCTCTCCCTGCTCGCCATCGCCCTCGGCAACCTGCTAAAAAATGCCCTGAGCTATGCCGAGGGACATATCGACATCGAGCTGTGCGGCCCGGTGCTCACCATCAGCAACCCGACGGCAGCGGCGCCGGATCAGATCCTCGGCTACGGCTGTGGCCTCACCATCATTCAGCGCATCTGCGAGAAGCTGGGCTGGCAGATCGATACCCGGCTCGAGGATGGCGTATTTAGCGCCCGGCTGGCGATGATCGCCGCCGGAGAGTTCCCTCTCCCTTTGGGAGAGGGTTAGGGTGAGGGCGCAGTGGCACCGCCAACCCACCAGCCAGATAGCAACAAGGCGCCCGAGGGCGCCCTGTTTCTATCTGACGGATGCAAGCCTGAGGCTCACTCCGCCGGTTTGTTCTTGCGGCTCGCCTTGAGTTCGAGGAACTCGATGATCTTGCCAGCCACATCCTTGCCGGAGGCGGCTTCCACCCCTTGCAGGCCGGGGGAGGAGTTGACCTCCAGCACCAGCGGGCCACGGGCGCTACGCAGGATATCGACCCCCGCCACATCCAGCCCCATGATCTTGGCGGCCTGCACCGCGGTGGCGCGCTCTTCCGGGGTGATCTTGATCGCTTCGGCGGTGCCGCCACGGTGCAGGTTGGAGCGAAACTCTCCCGGCTGGGCCTGACGGCGCATGGCGGCAACTACCTTGCCATTGACCACCAGACAGCGGATGTCGGCGCCATTGGCCTCGCGGATATACTCCTGCACCAGAATGTTGTTATTGGTCTGGATAAAGGCCTCGATCACGCTCTCGGCGGCTTTCTGAGTCTCGCAGAGCACCACGCCAATCCCCTGGGTTCCCTCCAGCAGCTTCACCACCAGCGGCGCCCCGCCCACCATGGTGATGAGGTCGGGCACGTCGTGGGTGCTGTGGGCATAGCCGGTGATGGGCAGGCCGATGCCATGGCGGGAGAGCAACTGCATCGCCCGCAGCTTGTCGCGGGAGCGGCTGATGGCCACCGAGCTGTTGAGGGCCATGGTGTTCATCATCTCGAACTGGCGCAGCACGGCGGTGCCGTAGGCGGTAATGCTGGCCCCGATCCGCGGGATCACGGCGTCATAACTTCCCAGCTCCCCACCCTCGTAGTGAATGGAGGGGTTGTGGGAAGCGATATTCATATAGCAGCGCAGGGTGTCGAGCACCTCTACCTGATGACCGCGCGCCTGTGCCACCTCGACCAGACGGCGGGTGGAGTAGTTTTTCGGCTCACGGGATAAAATGGCGATCTTCATGACAATTCCGCTAGAAGGCTGTGCCTGGGCAGGATGGGGCGGGAGAGTATAAGGTGCCACAGCGCCAAGACAACGCCAATTGTTTATCCTGACAACAAGACAAACCACACCAAACCGCACGCTACCACATCACTGTGACCAACAGGTTAAACGGCGGCTCTGCGCAGGTTGTTCAACCCGTGCAAGGATGCCGCCGTTTCTCGTTAAAGATCAACCGGTGTCACGCGGGAGTCAGTTCAGGTTTGGCCCCAACCAGCGCTCGGCCTCGGCCAGCGTCATCCCCTTGCGAACGGCGTAATCCTCCGCCTGATCTTGCTGGATCTGTGCCACCGCGAAGTATTTGCTCTCGGGATGAGAGAAGTACCAGCCCGACACCGCAGCCCCCGGCCACATGGCGTAGGATTCGGTCAGCTGCATGCCAATAGCCTGCTCCACCTCCAGCAGCTCCCAGATGCTCCCCTTCTCGGTATGCTCCGGGCAGGCCGGATAACCGGGGGCCGGGCGGATGCCCTGATAGTTCTCGCGGATCAGCTCCTCATTGCTGAGGGCCTCGTCGGGAGCATAACCCCAGTGCACCTTGCGCACCTGCTCGTGCAGGTACTCGGCAAACGCTTCGGCCAGACGGTCGCACACCGCCTGAATGAGGATGGCGTTGTAGTCATCGTGCTGCGCCTTGTAGGCCTTGGCGATGGCCTCCTCACCGATGCCGCCGGTCACCGCGAAGGCGCCGATCCAGTCGGGTTTGCCGCTATCTTTCGGTGCCACATAGTCCGCCAGACAGTAGTTGGGGAAGCCCTGCTTCTCGCTCTGCTGGCGCAGGTGGTGCAGCACCTTGATGACCTCGGTGCGGGACTCGTCGCTGTAGACCTCGATGCTGTCTCCTATCGCGTTGGCCGGGAACAGGCCGACCACCCCGGCGCAGCGCACGCTCTGATCCTTTTCCAGCTGATCCAGCATGGCGTTGGCGTCGGCAAACAGCTTGGTCGCCTCCTCGCCAATGATCTCGTCCTCGAGGATGCGCGGGAATTTGCCCGCCAGCTCCCAGCTGAGGAAGAACGGCGTCCAGTCGATGTAGGGGCGCAACACCGAAATGGCCACATCTTCGAACTTCTGCACCCCGAGCTCGCGGGGCTTCGGCGGCTGGTAGCCAACCCAATCCAGCTGATGCCGGTTAGCGCGGGCGTGGGCCAGACTGACCGGGCGGGAGCGCGGCTGCTTGCGGGCATGCTGATCCCGGGCAATCTCGTACTCCTTGTCGATGCGGGCGACAAACGCCTCCTTCAGATCCGGACTAAGCAGGCTCTGAGCCACCCCCACCGCGCGGGAGGCGTTGGAGACATAGACCACAGGCTCCGAGTAGTTCTGCTCGATCTTCACCGCAGTGTGCGCCTTGGAAGTCGTGGCACCGCCGATCAACAGCGGCAGCTTGAAGCCCTGACGCTCCATCTCTTTGGCCACGTGCACCATCTCGTCCAGCGACGGGGTGATGAGACCCGACAACCCGATGATATCGGCGCCGACCTCACGCGCCGTCTTGAGAATCGTCTCGCAGGAGACCATGACCCCGAGGTCGACAATCTCGAAGTTGTTGCACTGCAGCACCACCCCGACGATGTTCTTGCCGATGTCGTGCACGTCCCCCTTCACGGTCGCCAGCACAATTTTGCCGTTGCTGGAGCCACCCGACTTTTCTGCCTCGATATAGGGTTGCAGATAGGCCACCGCCCGCTTCATCACCCGCGCTGATTTCACCACCTGCGGCAGGAACATCTTGCCCGCGCCGAACAGGTCGCCGACCACGTTCATACCATCCATCAACGGTCCTTCGATGACGTGCAGCGGCTTCTCGGCGCCAGCGCGCGCCTCTTCGGTATCCTCTTCGATAAAGTCGGTGATCCCCTTGACCAGCGCGTGCTCCAGCCGCTTGCCCACCGGCCAGCTGCGCCACTCCTGATCCCGCGGATCCTCAGCCTGGGCACCGGCACCGCGATACTTCTCGGCGATGGCCAGCAGCTCTTCGGTGGCGTTGTCATTGAGGTTGAGCACCACAGCCTCGACCTTCTCTTTCAGCTCGGCCGGAATGTCTTCGTAGATGGCAAGCTGACCGGCGTTGACGATCCCCATGTCCATGCCGTTCTTGATGGCGTGGTAGAGGAAGACGGCGTGAATGGCTTCGCGCACCGGCTCGTTGCCGCGAAACGAAAACGAGACGTTGGAGACGCCGCCGGAGATCATGGCGTGAGGCAGGTGCGTTTTGATGTCCTTCACCGCCTCGATGAAGTCCACCGCGTAGTTGTTGTGCTCGTCGATGCCGGTCGCCACCGCGAAGATGTTGGGATCGAAGATGATGTCTTCCGGCGGGAAACCGACCTGATCCACCAGGATCCGGTAGGCACGCTGGCAGATCTCGAACTTGCGGGCGCGGGTGTCGGCCTGCCCCACCTCATCGAACGCCATCACGATGACGGCGGCACCGTAGCGGCGCAGCAGTTTCGCCTGCTGAATGAACTTCTCCTCCCCTTCTTTCATGGAGATGGAGTTGACCACCGGCTTGCCCTGCACGCACTTGAGGCCCGCTTCCAGCACCTCCCACTTGGAGGAGTCGATCATCACAGGCACCCGGGCGATATCCGGCTCACCGGCGATAAGGTTCAGGAAGCGCACCATGGCCGCTTCGGCGTCCAGCATCCCCTCATCCATGTTGATGTCGATGATCTGGGCGCCGTTCTCTACCTGCTGCTTGGCAACATCGAGCGCCTCGTCGTAGAGCCCCTCCTTGATCAGCCGCTTGAACTTGGCCGAACCGGTGACGTTGGTGCGCTCCCCCACGTTCACGAACATGGACTCGGGGGTGATGATCAGGGGCTCGAGGCCCGACAGGCGGCAGGCCACCGGCAGCTCGGGCAGCACACGCGGCTTGATGCCCGCCACAGCGTCCGCCATGGCGCGGATATGGGTCGGGGTGGTACCGCAACAGCCACCGACCAGGTTGAGAAAGCCGCTTTGGGCCCACTCGCGGATATGCTCCGCCATCTCACCCGCATCGAGGTCGTACTCGCCGAACGCATTGGGCAGACCGGCGTTGGGGTGGGCGCTGACGCAGGATTCGCTGATGCGCGACAGCTCCTCCACATACTGGCGCAGCTCATCGGGCCCAAGCGCACAGTTGAGGCCGAACGACACCGGTTTGACGTGGCGCAGCGAATGGTAGAAGGCTTCGGTGGTCTGGCCGGAGAGGGTACGGCCGGAGGCATCGGTAATGGTGCCGGAGATCATCACCGGCAGGCTGTAGCCCAGCGCCTCGAACACCCCTTCCACCGCGAAGGCGGCGGCCTTGGCGTTGAGGGTATCGAAGATGGTTTCGATCAGGATGATGTCAGCGCCGCCCTCGATCAGGGCATGGGTCGATTCGGTGTAGGCGGCCACCAGCTGGTCATAGGTGACGTTGCGCTTGCCGGGATCGTTCACATCCGGCGAGATGGAGGCGGTACGGTTGGTGGGGCCCAACACCCCTGCGACGAAACGCGGCTTGGCGGGATCTTTTGCCGTCCATTCGTCTGCCACGGCGCGGGCCAGACGGGCGGCTTCACGGTTGATCTCGGCGGAAAACGCTTCCATCTCGTAATCGGCCATGGCGATGCGAGTGGCGTTGAAGGTGTTGGTCTCGAGAATGTCGGCCCCGGCAGCGCAATACTGCTCGTGGATCTCGCGGATCACCGCCGGACGCGTCAGCACCAGCAGATCGTTGTTGCCCTTGATGTCGGTATGCCAGTCGGCAAACCGCTCACCCCGATAATCCGCCTCCCCGAGTTTGTAACCCTGGATCATGGTGCCCATGGCCCCGTCGATGATCAGGATCCGCTCACCGAGGCAGGCTTCTAGCTTCTTTGCTACGTCCGACTTTTCATTCGACACCGCGTATTCCTCTTACATCCATGCAACTGCGTAAACAGCATCCTAACAGCAAACAAATAAAATGGAAATCTAGCCGTCTATAAGTCCAAATACGCCACCATATACTCATTTATAGGTAATGAGTAACATAGGGCCCGAGAGTAACCTATGCCCGTCCTGTATAGGGATACGTGCTTGCTGTCTACCAACGAGAAAAAAATAACTATGAGCGTCTACTACACACTCTGTTTTCTGGCAGCGTTGGCGATCTTTATCGCCTTTGCCAACCAGTATGTTGTGAAGATCCAGACCACCATCGCCATTACTGCGGGCTCCATGCTGATCTCCGCACTGCTGGTGCTGTTTGGCAAACTGGGATGGTTCAATCTGGAACCTCTTGCCGTCAAAACCATGGAGAGCATCGACTTCCAGAACTTCCTGCTGAAGGGGATTCTGGGCTTCCTGCTGTTCGCCGGTGGCCTCGGCATCAACCTCAAGGCGCTGCGTAGCCAGAAGTGGGAGATCACCATTCTGGCCATCATTGCCACCCTGCTCTCCACCTTCCTCATCGGCTACGGCTTCTGGTTTATCGCCAAGCTGCTGGGCTGGGAGTTGCCGCTGGTCTACTGCATGCTGTTCGGCGCGCTGATCTCCCCCACTGACCCGATTGCCGTACTGGCCATCGTCAAGAAGATGAAAGCGCCGCCCCAGATCGCCATCCAGATCGAAGGGGAATCCCTGTTCAACGACGGTGTTGGCCTCGTCATCTTCGCTACCGTGTTTGCCGTCGCCTTTGGCGGGGTCGAGCCCACCTTCGGTAGCGTAGCCGGTCTGTTCCTGCACGAAGCCCTCGGCGGCATCCTGTTCGGTGCCGTGCTGGGCCTCATCGCCCACGTGATGATCAGCGCCACCGATGACGGTTCATTGGAGCTGCTGCTGACCCTCTGCATCCCGACCGCCGGCTTCGCCTTTGCCAACATGATCGGCGTCTCCGGCGCACTGGCCATGGTGGTCACCGGCATCATGATCGGCAACTGGACCCGTCACTCCGGCTTCTCCGAGCAGAGCAGCCATCACCTGGATCACTTCTGGGAGTTGATGGACCAGTTCCTCAACGCCCTGCTGTTCCTGCTGATCGGTCTGGCGCTGGTACTGCTGGATCTCGCCTGGCGTGACTGGATCCTGCTGGTCATTGCGGTACCGCTCTGCCTGGGCGCCCGCTTTATCAGCGTGTCGCTGCCCTATGTGGCTTTCCGCCGATTCCGCAATTACAACACCTTCTCGGTGCGGATCCTTACCTGGGGTGGCCTGCGCGGTGGTCTGGCCATGGCGATGGCACTGGCACTCCCCTCCGGCGTCATGATGATCCCGGAACATGGCGTCGATCTGCGTCAGGTCATCCTGGTGATGACCTACTCGGTGGTGATGTTCTCCATCGTGGTGCAAGGCATGACCATCACCCCGATGATCACGGCTGCCAAGAAGGCCTGTGGCGACTACTGAGTCGGCCCACGGTGCTGATTGCAGAATGAGAGAGGGCTCCCGTCGGGAGCCCTCTTTTTATGGCGGATAGCTGCGGATATTTGCTGCTGATAGCACCTTGATTACACAGAGGAAAAGCGTACTGACTTCAACATCGGCAAATTATTGTTTGCTTTTTATTCATTTCGAGGAGAGAATGCGCGTCGGCTAGTTAATCAGCCCTGTTTATGTTTACCCTGCAATGCTTCACCTCACGATGAATCCTGCCAGTACCCGCATAACCTTCTTCTGATTTACTCGCCTTGAGAACCGTCAGGCTGTCTGCCTGCGTTGCCCGGCTCTCACGGTGCAGACCCGATCTGCCCACCAAATTTGATTTATGCATCAGCATATTCCTTGAAAGTGCAGACGCCCTTTAACCGGGCTGGGTATTCCTGCGCGCTTGTCGTTCACCCAATCGACCGCGCCCATTGACCTGACATTTGCCAATACAAGGAGCAAACACCTAATTTATATAGAGAAATACCATGATGAAAGCAGTACAAACACACAAGCCCCTGCGTCGCAGCAAGCCCATCAACCTGCCTGTGCAAGAGCACGACAATGATGCGTTCCTGATCCAGTTCAGCACCCGCTTCAGCGGCGGTTTCGCCATCTCCTATGATGGTATCGCTGGCGAGTTCTCCATCGAAGACCTCAACTGATCCTGCCTGCCCTCCGGCAGCGCCCGATGCAGACAGGCCGCAACTCACGGCGGCCTCTTTGCTTCTCTCACGCCTTTCGCCAGGCCCGGGCTCTTGCTTGTCACTCAACCTGACAGCTACCTCGCCATTCGCTTTTCAGCTCTCTGACCTTGATCACTGCTCCAGCAGCAGGCACTCATCGGCATCTTCGCTCAACTTGACCAGTCGACTGCGCACCAGCCCCAGCTTGGCCAGCAGGCCGATGGATCGCTCGTTGCCCGGAGTGACGATGGCAACTACCTGCCCGATCCCCAACCGGCTTTTGCCATCGGCAAGGGCGGCCTGCGCCGCTTCAATGGCGTAGCCCTGACCGCGATATTGCGGCAGGAAGGCGTAACCGATATCAACCTGCTCCAGGGTATCGCGCTTGATCAAACCGCAGATACCGAGGCTGGCACCATCCTCTTTGCGCTCCACCAGATAGAGCCCATGACCATAACGGGCATAGCTGACTGCCGGTCCCTGCTGGATATATTCCTGCGCCTGTTCGAGGGTGCGAATGCCCCGATCGCCGATGTAACGATAAAAGTCGCCGTCATTGAGCAGCTCAAGGATGAAGGGGGCATCGGTGGCGATCATTTCGCGCAGGATCAGGCGGGAGGAGGCAATCATGGCAAGGACTCTCAAACGGAAAGTGAAGGGCAAAGAGTGCCCCGTCACTCCCGGGCTGGCAAGTCTGTGGCACCATCGGCCATGAAAAAGGGGCCGCGTTGGCCCCTGATGAGATGGGATAAACGGGCTCAGGCAGCCAGTAACCCGGCGTAGCCATTACCCTGTTCGCGCAGCGCAGTGAACTGGGCGGCACAATCGGCCCAGCTCAGCCCCAGCGCGTCTGCCACCTTGTGGGGCCACTCGGGCGGCGCCTCTTCCCCCACATCGGATTGCGCAGCCAGCACGATCGCCAGATGGATCAACCCAGCCTCGGCGGAGAACTCCTTGGCCAGCATGGGGTTGTAGTGATACTCCACCGCATTGCTGATGGTCTCGGGAAACTTCCAGTAACGTGCCATAGCCGCCCCGACCTGGGCATAGTTGAAGCCAACCACCAGCTCTTCCGCCTTGGCCCGTCCCTTGTGCAACTCCAGATCGTGGATGTGATGGACGGTGTTTTCCGGCAGGCCCACATGCATCACCAGTCGGCCGAGATCGTAGAGCAGGGCGCAGGTAAAGACCTCATCTCCCTTCATCCCCTTCTTCACCGCCAGACGACGCGCCAGCTCCGCCACGTTGAAGACGCAGCCCCAGAAATGTTTGAGGTCAATGCCGGGCACCGCAGTGACCGACTCGGTGAGCCCGCAGGCCAGCACCATGTTGCGCACCATCGCCAGTCCAAGCCGCACCGCGGCTTCATTGACGGTGCCGATCTGGCGACTGCTGCCGAATTTGGCCGAGTTGGCCAGACGCAGCAACTTGGCGGAGATGACAGGGTCCTTGTTGATCAACTTGCTGATCTTGAGCAGATCCGGATCCTTTTCATTGAAGGTCTGGATCAAATCGCGCATCACTTCCGGGATCTGGGGCAGTAGCTTGGGCTCGGCCAGCAGGGAATCTATCGTGGGCATAGGCGTGTCCATCCATGTTATCTGTGTTCCAACCTGTTTGCCTTGGCAAACTCCTCCTAATTATGGGTAACAAATGGCCTCCCCATCGGATTGTTTATTCGCTGGTCATTCAAGGTGTTAGTCACATTCAGGCTATACTGGCCGCCACATTCACTGTTGCGGATATCCCATGAACGACACTCAGGAATTTTTTGACGAAGACGCGCTGCTGGAGATGGTGGAGAACCAGCTCAACGACGGTCACCCGCCCCATGTGAAGGCGACCCTGATGCGGCTGGTGATGAAGGGCACCCCGCGGGAAGAGGCACTGCAATATATCGCCTGCGCCCTCGGGGCCGAGCTGATGGCAATGGAAGCTGATCAGGGCCCCTTCAATCTGACCCGCTATGGCGAGTTCCTCGACAGCCTGCCCGAGATGCCGTGGGCAGACGACTGACCCGAGCTGGATGACGGATGCAAAAAGGGCGGGTGCCAATAGCCCCGCCCTTTTTGCATGGATCCACTCCGGATCAGAACTGGGAGTTGATGATCACCTCTTCCCCCAGCGCCCCTGCCAACGGCAGTGGCCGATAGCTGGAGTTGGCGGCCCGCAGCAGACGAATGCCGCGAATGCCGACCTCCTGCGCCGCCTTGATATCCCCGTCGGCGTCGCCGTAGAAGAGCTTCATCTGCTTATCCTTGAGCCACTGCACCTTGGTATTCTGGCCCGGCTGATCACCGGCGAAGATCACCGGATTGAGCTGGTCGGCCGGAATATTCATGGTCTGCTGCAAGGTCTGGCTCACAGTTTCGGTCTTGGTGGCCGAGCGGCCGGTGACGAAATAGATGTGGTCTCCGCGCTTGAGATGCATGGCGATGAGCGCCTTGCCCACCTCTTTCGGCATGCTGAACGCATCCCAGCCATTGTTCATCTTCTCCCAGAAGGCAGGGTTCTTCAGATAGCTCTCGTCGTTGGGCGAAAACTCCTGCTTGCCGCGATAGAAGCCCGGGCTGGAGAAGAGCAGGGTATCGTCGATATCAAACCCGACGGCCATCGGGGGCAGGCCATCCAGACTCTTGGCAATCTGCTCCACTGATACCCAGTGGATTGGCGCCTGCTGGGCCAAAGTGACAGTGGTGACACCGGCAGGGATTGGCTGAACGGTAGCGGCTTGACCCGCGACTGCAGGCAGAGAGAGGGCTGCAGCCAGCAAGGAGGCAAGCAGCGCCGGACGAGAGATGTGTTTCATAAGGCAGGTTGTCATCTTCAATCAAAAGAGGGGGCCAATAGTGCCCCCATCCCGCCTCTCAAATCTGTGAATGCTCCAGCAAAAGGGAGCATTTGACGCCCGATAATTAATCTTCGATTGGCAGCAGATCGGTAAAGACAAAGCCATCGCGCAGCACTGTCTCGCCGACCCGAATGCCAAGCGGGCGGGAGAACATGGGGCCATCATAGGCCAGGGTGTGAAACTCGCCGTTCTCGCCGCACGGATCGACCCCCTCCGGCAGCGCCGCCAGCAGTGCCTCGTCAAAATCGTGCCCCCCCAGGCTGGCATCCAGCTTGTTCGGGTCGAGAGCACTGATCCTCGCCTTCAACCCAGCGGCCACCATCTGCGGCGCCAGTTCACGGGTATTGCTGCCCCACAGCGGGAACAGTGGTTCGATGCCGGTACCTGCCAGCTGCTTTTCACGGTAGGCTCGCACATCCTCGAGGAACAAGTCGCCAAAAGCCATATGGCGGATCCCCTGTGCCACCACATCGGCGATAAAGCCGGTCATGATGCGGGCGTAATCCTCGTTGCTGCAGGGCCAGGGCAGATCGATGGTGATGAGGGGCAGCCCGACGCAGGCGGCCTGTTCGGTCAACAGCTGCTTGCGCACCCCGTGCATCGCCACCCGCTCGAATGCCTGATTGAGGGTGGTAAATAGCCCCACCACCTCGATGGCGGGATCTTGCCGCAACTGATGCAATGCCCATGCGCAATCCTTGCCGCTGCTCCAGGAGAGCAGTACCCGTTTCTTTTCCATCATTCCTCCGCCAGCGGGGCACTCGGATTGCCCCAAAAAGATGCAAGACAGTGTTGCGAATTGCGCGATTTACACACAAGAGGCAGGCAGCATACTCTCGATCACCTGTATATGCCCCTTGCACGGGGTGAAAATAACTAAAAAAACCGATGGGAAACATACGGATATGACCACGACCACACAACAACATGATCACGCCCGCCCCCTCAATCGACAGGATTACAAAACCCTGAGTCTGGCTGCCCTCGGCGGCGCGCTGGAGTTTTACGACTTCATCATCTTCGTCTTCTTCGCCGTGGTCATCGGCGAGCTGTTCTTCCCGGCCGATATTCCCGAGTGGCTGCGCCAGTTCCAGACCTTCGGCATCTTCGCCGCCGGTTATCTGGCCCGCCCGCTGGGCGGCATCATCATGGCCCACTTTGGCGATCTCATCGGTCGCAAGCGGATGTTCACCCTCAGCATCATCATGATGGCGCTGCCGACCCTGTTGATCGGTCTGCTGCCCACCTATGCGGTGCTCGGCATCGGCGCCCCCATCGCCCTGCTGGGACTGCGGATCCTGCAAGGTGCCGCTATCGGCGGTGAAGTGCCGGGCGCCTGGGTGTTTGTCGCCGAGCACGTCCCTGCCCGTCGGGTCGGGGTCGCCTGCGGCACGCTCACGGCGGGATTGACGGCTGGCATCCTGCTTGGCTCCCTCATCGCCACTGCGGTCAACAAGAGCCTGACACCAGCCGAAGTGAGCGAGTGGGGCTGGCGAGTGCCCTTCCTGCTCGGCGGTATCTTCGGCATCGTCGCCATGTACCTGCGTCGCTGGTTGCACGAAACCCCGGTCTTCGCCGAGATGAAAGCCAACAAGACCCTGGCCGATGAGCTCCCCCTCAAGTCGGTGCTGCGCAACCACAAGAGCAGCGTGGTGGTCTCCATGCTGCTCACCTGGCTGCTCTCCGCCGGTATCGTGGTAGTGATCCTGATGACCCCCACCTATCTGCAGAAGGTTTATGGCATCAGCCCGGCCGACGCCCTGACCGCCAACTCGCTGGCGATCGTTGCCCTGACACTCGGCTGCATTGTCTATGGTCGACTGATCGACCTGCTAGGCAGCGGTCTCACCTTCATGTTCGGCTCCCTGCTGCTGGCGGGCTCCAGCTACGCCTTCTATCACGGTCTGGCGGCCGGTACGAGTCAGCTGGTGCCGCTCTACATGCTGGCAGGCTTTGCGGTCGGGATTGTCGGCGCCGTGCCTTACGTGATGGTCAATGCCTTCCCGCCGATGGTGCGCTTCTCCGGTCTGTCGTTCTCCTACAACGTGGCCTACGCCATCTTCGGTGGCCTCACCCCGATGGCGGTGACCCTCTGGATGAAGAGCGACATGCTGGCCCCCTCCCACTATGTGGTGAGTCTGTCAGTGCTGGGTTTCGCCATCGGTCTCTGGCTCTGGTTCCAGCAACGGGCCATCCGGCAGCAGCAAGCGCCGCAAGCGGCCTGACCCGAACAACAAGCCCCGGCATCTGCCGGGGCTTTTTTGTACTGC